>NZ_JAQMSY010000087.1:0-51856 GCF_028329095.1 Microcystis sp. CS-574 | reverse complement strand
GTCTGATTGCCCAGCCATTCTCAACAAGCACTGTTTATTGAGAATTACTGGGGGAACCCTGAAATTTTCGGCTTAGTTGCCGGCAGCTTGCCGCCAACTCACTCCTCTAGATAAGTATTTTGACTCACGCTCCTTCCTCTTTTGAGACGTTGTGACACTTAGGGTGCGGAATGTGGGTTGTTGGGTAAGACTTTTAGACCTTTTTGAAATCCAAAAGTGCCAGGCGTGGGAGTGATCAGGGGGAAAATTCAGGTACTTTTTCCCCGAAAATTAGGTAATTGACCCCCTGAAAATGGGTAAAACCCTACACCCCACACCCCACGAGAAACTTTTTGCCGCAAACCCCAATCACATCGCGTAAAATGGTAGCGCCTCCGACCAATGGGGGCGTTTTCCCGTTTGCCAATCCAAATGGGCTAAATCGAGGATAGCGGGGGCATTTATGCCTAAATAGCTGGGTGTGGCTAATCTTTGATAGGAAATAGTTAAGTTTTCTAAGGTCTGCTGCCATTGTTCCAAAGTCATCAGGCTATCAGCTAAATAAACCCGATTACCCCGATAGATGCCCACATACAATTGTCCCCTAGTGGCGGGCATTTCTAGGGCTAGATAGGTATCAAGGGGGTAAAAATCCCGTTGTGACCAAGCAAAGGCCGCTAAACTGGAGACGGTAAAAATCGGTAGCTGTAATTGTTGTGCTAGGGTTCTAGCGGTGACTATACCGATGCGGGTACTGGTAAAGCTCCCCGGACCCCTAGCAGTGGCGAGAAAGGCTAAATCTGCCCATTTTTGCGGGGCTAGGAACTTTTTTAGATAGGGGTGGAATAGGTTTGATAAATCCCTGTCTAAGTCCCAAGTTTGTTGACGACTATCATCACTGAAATTAGAGAGGGCCAGTCCTAGTTGGGGACTGCTGGTATGCAAAGCTAATCCATAGACAGGGGAAGACAAGTCGATCTTTCTGTATCAGTAAATTTTTATGGGTCGCCTGGGATTCGAACCCAAGACCAATCGGTTAAAAGCCGAGTGCTCTACCGCTGAGCTAGCGACCCGTTTCGTGTTCTGCACACGATTCATCAATATAACATCTTATCGAGGCTAAGTCAAGGGGTAATTTAAATTTGATTGACTCGCATTTCCACGATCGCCTCGCGGCTGCTCTGGGGTTCTAGGTAGGTCAAATGTTCGCCTGTGTTAAGGGCGTTGCGGGGAGCGCTCCAAGGTTCGAGACAGATATAATTTTTATCTTTCAGGGTCCAAAAAACTATAGTTGTATAGAGATCGTCGTAACTGAGGACAATTTGGCGCTGATGATAAGAATCACTAAAACCACTTTGATGGCGCGTAATTTGCGGAAAAGCGGCATCAATTTCTTCGAGATTAAAGTCAAAGTTACCAGAGTAGTAATGGAAGGTTTTCGTGCGTTGGTCGAAGTATTGGGAGGAGGGAATATCAAAGGACAATCGGGTTTTATCGGTGACTTGAAAATAGGGATGAAATCCGATAGAAAAGGGCATTTTTTCGGGGGAAAGATTGATTACTTTTTGGTGAATTCTGAGGCTGTTTCCTTGCAGTTGATAGGTAAAGATTAATTGAAAATCAAAGGGATAGACTTGACGAGTGGCTTCATTACTGTTTAATTCTAGGGTTAAACTAGCGGCGGTTTCGCTGCTTTGTTTGCTGACTTGCCAAGGTAAATCACGAGCAAATCCGTGTTGTTTGAGGCTATAGTTTCGGCCTTGGTATTGATAGGTATTATCGGGTAAGTTGCCGCAGATAGGAAATAAAATCGGGACTCCTCCGCGGACGCTGAGGTTAGTATCTTTGAATCTTTCTCTGTCCAGATAGAAAATATCTTCTCCGCAAATTTGCCAACGGGTGATGATTCCTCCCCTAGCGGGAACCACTTCCAGATAAGCGTCAGCCTCTTCATCCTTGAGACAATAGGTAAGGTATTGATTTTGGTTTTGAGTGATCGTAAAAGTCATATCAGTTATCAGTTATCAGTTATCAGTTACCAGTGATCAGTTACCAGTGAATATCATCGTTCTTCGGTAGTTTGAAAGCTGAGATAGACTAGCTTGAGATGAAAATTTGAGTAAGAAAATAGGCAATGGCGGCACTACCAACGGGTACAGTGAGATTATCTATACCCAGTTTCGAGAAAGTTTCTAGAATAGTAGCTCCGATCGCTGTCAATAAAGATACTAGAATAATTGGCGGATTAATGCCATTAATAAAAGATAAAATAATCAAGCTGACTAGAAAGCTGACTCCTAACATAGTCAGGGAACCTTCCAGACTTTTGCCACTGCCGAAAATTTTGTAGGGATGTTGACCGAAATTTTGTCCCACTAGGGCTGCTAATCCGTCTCCTAAAGCCATAATTAAAATACCCATTGCTGCGTATTCGGGGTGAGAAATTGGCCAAAAATAAGCCACAAGAACACCGATACTAACAGCATAAAAAAAAGTTCCCCAACTGCGGCGACCAACACTATTAAGACTGGGCAAAATGGGGAAAAAATAGGATAGGATAGCAATAATTGCCGCTAGGATGGCCGCACTTATTCCCACCCAAGCGGGGATATTTAACCACCAGGCAAAAAGGATGACGTTTCCTGTGCCAATGTGGACAACTTTGCGGGTAATTTCGCCATCGGTACTGAAAACACTTTTTAATTTTTCAGCGATCAGAATCAGAACAGCTAGGTAACAGGCGACTAAACTGATCGAAAATAGGAGAGAGTGGGATAGTTCCACGTGGCAAAAGCGAAAATTGACTATCTATTTAGTTTAGGCGATCGAGGTGACATTGATGAAAGGAATTTTTATTGGCTTAATTGAGGGATATAGACGGTTTATTTCGCCGCTATTTCCCCCTTCCTGTCGTTTTCAACCCACCTGTTCCCAGTATGCCATAGAAGCGATCGATCGCTTTGGTGTGCTACGGGGTTCTTGGTTAGCAATTAAGCGTATTCTCCGTTGTCATCCCTTTCACCCCGGAGGTTACGATCCTGTGCCTCCCTGTAGCCACAAGCACGATTAAAAGCCACAGCAGTTATCTCAATGGTGAGATAAGAAGTTTTCGTTTTGGGGATTCAGGAGTCAGGATTCAGGAGTCAATAGCAAACTAGGTTATACTTCATCTTTAGGGTAAAGTCTGTAAAACTCTTGATATTTTTAGACCCGTTGATGATTGCCTATTTTCTTTTGGGAAAACGCTCGATATCGGCGATACCATAAAAGATAATCTGTTTATCTTTTAAACGTAGTCGATCGACCCTTAATTGAGTACCATCGAGAGCAAACTTATCTAAATCCATAAGGTTGTTAACATGGCTGATTAAAGCTTCTCCTAAAGCTTTCGATCTTTCGTCCCCTTGGTAAACCACATCAACAAATTGAATTTTTCGCCGTTCTTCCACAACCACAGCCGTGGTCATTTCTAGCAGAATTGGTTCTTCTTCTGCCAATTTAATTAGACTTTTGAGAGTTAAAGTTTTATCGTCATTGAGAATTAATTCTGTGTTCTGACAGTGAATTGATTTACCTTCGTACTCTAATCTTTGCAGTTTTTCGACAATAAAAGGTGTATTAAAAGAGGTGGTTAAGTCTTCTTCCGTTAAAACTACCCGCAAAGTGGCCCGCGTCGGTTGACGGAGTTTCACCTGTCCGGTAAAAATGGCACTAAAATCGATCGCCACTGCCTGCACATACAATTCCATGGCTTCGATGCGTAGGCCATTGTACATGAGCATCGACTGACCGATAAAGTCAAAACCGTCGATACTGCCTTGCAGTAATTTGGCTACGGGTTCGGCGCGGACAGTCGCTGTCAGCTTGCCTGTGCGTTTGAATAATGCAGCGATCGCAGCACTCACCACTTTACTGATGAGTTGATCGCCGCTCTGATTGGGAAAAGGTAAGCTACCAAACACGCCTGCTGTCATATCTCTCATAGGTGGGACTGCAACGATCTTAACATTATTTAAAGTTTCTTTACATATCGTTTTATTAATGAAGATGATAAGCAATCTGTATGATTCTGTAGAGGTTATAAATTTTTAGCGGTCTATCGCGTGGGAGGGGATAGGATGGAAAAACGCTACTATCCCAGTGATATAGCGTTTTTCACTTAGAAAATCGGGGTTAAAAACGTGGTTGCCATTTCAGATCAACAACCGTTAGCCGCTACCCACAACCACAGCGATCGAGTGGCGGTATTATTGATGGGATACGGGGAAGTGGAGAGTTATGAGGACTTCGCCAACTATAATGAACAGGCCTTAAATTTGCTGACGGCTAAGTTCGCTCCTGTACCGACTTGGGTTTATCCTCCCCTAGCGAAATTATTGGCCCTATTTGACCTACACGAATGGCAGCACCAGCATAATCACTTTATTTCCCCCCATAACCACATTTTCGAGCATCAAAGACAGGAAATTGAGCGCAATTTACAGGCAAAATGGGGTAATCGGGTGGAGGTATTCAAAGCGTTTAACTTCTGTGCGCCTTTTTTACCGGCACAGATATTAACGGAAATCCGCGAGCGGGGATTCGAGAAAATTTTGATCTATCCTCTCCTCGTTGTTGATTCTATCTTTACCAGTGGCATTGCGATCGAACAGGTTAATAAAGCTTTAGCTCAAGGACAAACGGGGGAACATTGGGTTAAAGGATTGCGCTATATTCCCTCGTTTTATAACCAACCCGCTTATATAGATCTAATGGCGCGGTTAGTGGAGAAAAAAATCGCTGCCGAGGTAGCTAGTAGCTGTCTTCCCTCGCAAATTGGCATTATTTTAATGAATCACGGTTGTCCCCACGAAGCTAAGGGATTTACGTCGGGAATCGATGAAAGTCAAGCTTTATACGAGTTAGTCCGGGAAAAATTAATCTATCGTTATCCCTTGATTTCTGTGGGTTGGTTAAATCACCAAACCCCCTTAATTAAATGGACGCAACCGAATGCAGAGTTAGCGGCGAAGAATTTGATTGAATTAGGGGCCAAAGCTTTAATTTTCATGCCGATTGGCTTTGCTACGGAAAATCACGAAACTTTACTGGATGTGGAGCATATTATCGAAGCTTTACGCCGCAAACACGACCAAGTTAATTATGTGCAGATGGCCTGTGTCAACGATAACCCCGAATTTTGCCGGATGGCTGCCGATTGGGCCGAGGAACATATCGAAGCTTTACTATCACAAGAGGCTTTATCTGTCAATAGTTCTGTAACAATTCCTCACATTCATTCCGATCACCATCATCACCACGGACATCACCATCATCATTGAAAATCAGTCCTACCACTTGTCACTTTTGGAAGTATAATCTATAATTGTGCTTTCCTGGGTACGTAGCTCAATGGATAGAGCATCCGCCTTCTAAGCGGACGGTTGTAGGTTCGATCCCTACCGTACCCGTTATTGTTAACTAGGGATTGGAAATTCTCTCCTCTTGTCCCGGGGACAATCGCTTTGATGCGGTGAGCGTGGAATTAGGTCAGTTGAATCCCGTCGGTTGATATTAATTGTGTTTAATTTAGTTGGCGATCGAGTTGAAGCGCAGTCAAGGGAGAAGGCAAAGGCGAATCAGACATACTGCGTCACAATATCTCACGGAATGAGGATAGGTCGCCTGAGAAGGGGTAAAACAGGGGAAAACACCTGAAACTCCTTCTTCTGTGAATCACTGTCTTATGGCGAAAGGAGAAACAGCAGTCTAGAAAAGAGTTCTGGTATTATTTATAGACATCGCCGCGAGGTTTAATAGTTGTAATGACGTATAGATTGTTATTTCTATCTTCAAAAAACAACACTCGATACTTACCTACTCGCAATCTTAGTTCATCTCTTCCGTAAAGGGGTTTAATATCTAATTTTGTAGAATCCGAAATCAAAGTATCCAAAGCTTCAAGAAGACGAATTTGATCATTTTTAGGCATCCTTTCTAAGTAGCGTTCTGCTTGTCTAAGTAGAATATAATCAGCCAAGTTTATCTCCAAATAATTTGTATTTTAATTCTGTTGAAGTGATTCCAGTATCTCGACCGGATAAATAATCTTGCCATGCTGCTTGGCTTTCAGCAAGTTCTTCGGCTGGAATGATCTCATCGTCATCTTTTGGCGCTACGGTCGGCTTGATGATAGTTTTTAAATCCTCTAAAAGTCGCAACTTATCCGTAAGGGGAAGATTCTCTATTTGGCTGAGGATTTCATAGTAAGTTGTCATAGACCTTGATCGTATCAGATAATCCGAACACACCTCAAATAATACCACATCCAGATACTAACCAAAAATGGTAAAAGCGGTGGGCTGTTCACAACCGACTTGGTTCTGCGGTTTCTTTATCGGGATTAAGAAAGGAATATAAAGATTTGTTAAATTGTAGCTTTTACTACAATTTGGGGGGGGGGAAATGTGTATTGTTGTCTTTGCTGACCCTTTAGGGTTAGGTAAAACTGCTAGTTAACTTGGCTGCTAGAAAAGCGATCGCATCAATTTACTCTTTGCCAACTTTGCCAAAAAACAGTTAAATCCCACTAACAACTTCAATGTCTTGAGGCATCTATCATGGTATTCATTAAACTTGTCAAAAATTCTATTGGGGGAGCCGTACTTATCAGTTTGGCAACAATAGGTACTGCTAATGCTCTTCAAATTACACCTATCAGTTATGATATGGAAAATGGAGGCGGCTCTAGATACTGGGACAAGAAATATAATGGCACTGGAAACACGTCGCTAGATTATGCTCTTCTCAGCGGAGGAGTTGGAGATCTAACTGATGGCATAATTCCTACACAAAGGTGGATTGATGTAGAAGTTCCAGACGGTACAGGACCTTATGTTGGTTGGCTAGACCGGAATCCTGTCATTACTTTTAACTTTGCTGGCACAGTCAGGATAAACTCAGTTACTGTCCATGTGGCTGACTTAAATGGTGATGCTGCTATTTCCGTACCGCAAAGTATATTATTAAGTATGGGCAGCTCTAATTACGATTCGGGAACTCTTACTGATCCGCCTGGTTCAGAGGCAACATCCTATACTTTTTCAGGATTAAATTTTAGTGGTAGTTCCCTACAACTTACTCTAAATCGACGCACTGCGTGGGTCTTTGCCAGCGAAGTTACTTTTGATGGCGAACTTTTGGGTGTCCAACCAGTTCCCGAACCCACTTCTACTTTAGGCTTCCTCGCTCTCGGCACTATCGGCGCAGCTTCAACCCTGAAGCGCAAACTAAAATCATCCCAATCCACTGAAAAAGAAACCACAAAAGTTGGCTAAATTGCTTCTAAAAATACCATAAATGCCCCTTCATTCAGTCAGTAGAGGGGTTATTTTTTGTCCATGTTTCTATTCATTAATTTTTATTAATTAATCGATCACAAGTATTTTTTTGTGATATAATGGGGCGGTTTATACAAATATTTTAATTTTTAATGACTATTGTGATTCCCAACGAAATTATACAAGCAACAGGAAAAAACGAGCAACTGTTGCAACTAGAACTGGCAATCATTATGTTTAGAGACTATCATATCAGTAGCGCAAAAGCGGCTGATTTTGCCAACTTATCTTTAATTGAATTTCGTCAAGAAGTCGCCAAGAGGAATATTTGTGTAAATTATGATAGTGTAGATTGGCAACAAGAATTACAAACCTTAAAAACCTTAGGTGATCTGTGATTGTTGTTAGTAACACCTCTCCGATTACCAGTTTAGCTGCTATCGGCTATCTTAACTTGCTCCATGATATCTATGGAACAATTATTATTCCAGTGGCTGTTTATGAAGAAATGACAGGATTAGGTTATTCAGTTCCTGGCACTATTGAAGTTCAAACCCTATCCTGGATAGAAAAGCGAGAGTTAGAGAATCGGTTATTATTAGAAGAATTACAGAAGGAATTACACCGAGGAGAATCAGAAACGATAGCTTTAGCGATTTCTTCAAATGCTGATAGAGTAATTATAGACGAGAACCCTGGCAGAAAGAAAGCAATTAGTTTAGGATTGAATGTTATTGGAATTTTAGGTATTTTATTAATTGCCAAAAGAAGAAGATTAATTCCTAATATTCAGCCGTTAATGGATGATTTGATTTTTAAAGCAGGTTTCCGTGTTAATCAAATATTGTATTTAGACATATTAAAAACAGCGCAAGAAATTGATGAAAACCCATAACTAAAGCCTTCAAAATCTTCTTATTTAATTGCTGCTAACTAATTGACAACAAGAGCGTTTTTTTATGGTAAAATGGTTGGTCTAGTGTAAATATAGTAAAAGTTGAAATGTCTATCACCCATATTAATAATCTTCAAGACCAGATTTTGCAAAGTATTAAGACTTTACCGCTAGAAAAACAGCAACAAGTCCTTGAATTTGTCAAATCCTTACAAAAAAATTCACGTTTTCAGAAATGGGACAATATTTCAGATGCAGAAGCACAATCGTTACAAAATGAATTTGCTCAAGAGAATATTAGCTTTTCAGAAAGTATTTTACCCGATTATTTATCTCACCTTGAACAAGAGGATAAGGAATAAATGCGATGCGATATTTATCTAGCTGATTTGAATCCGAGTCGTGGTTCAGAACAAGCTGGTATTCGACCTGTTATTATTGTCCAACATAACAATATTGATCGCTTCACTAGCACTGTTGTTGTAATTCCATTAACCAGTAATTTACGTCGCGCACAAATCCCCGGAACAATGGTTATTCCCGCAGGACAAGGAGGCTTAAATCAGGAATCAGTAGCCTTATGTTATCAAATTGTTGTTATTGATAGACAACGACTTCAACGACAGTTGGGGACACTTTCTTCTAGTTATTTACAGCAATTGGAAGATGTTATGCGATACACATTAGATTTAACATAAAACACTAATATGAATGTTTAATTAGGGTCTGCTGAATAAATCTAAAAACCTTGTTGGATAAGACTTTTGGACTTTTTTTCCCTCAAAAAGTGCCGACCTTTGGAGTGATTGGGGGGAAAATTTAGGTACTTTTTCCCTGAAAATTAGGTAATTGACCACCTGAAAATGGGTAAAACCCCAAACCCCAAACCCCACACCCTGCCACCAGGAAAAACTTTTTGCCGCAAACCCTAACTAGGGATGGGAAATTCTCTCCTATCGTCTTGGGGACAATCGCTATAAGATTAGCGTACTGCTACGCAGTGCCTTCGGCATCGCACTAATAATTTTTGATCATTAATTCCCTACCAGATGCCGCCGCTCCTTGTTTATAATTATTCATGCCATACTGAAGATTCCACTCGATAATATGGGCAAAATTAAAGAGTTTTCGTATCTCTGGACAATCATCGTAGGTAATTAACCATTTAGCCTGACATTGACGCATATTATCGGCAAAACGTTGATGATCGAAGCTAGTATGTAAATTACCTCTTACGCCGTACAAACGGGATTTTGTGGCACTATAGTAGGGGGGATCGAGAAAGATAAAAACTTCTTTTCCCTCAGCAAATAATAATTCTTCGTAGTCTTGGTTAGTAATTTTTACTGATGCTAATAACGGCGCAATTTGAGTTAATCTGGCCATTGATGAATCAGTAAATCTACTGGTAAAAGCTGCTTGAGAATAACCTCCCGAATCCACTGTTCCCGAAAAAGTAATCCGATTTAAGATAAAAAAACGCACTGCTTTCTCAAAATCGGTTAACTTTAAATCTTCCCTTGTCAAATCTTGAAATAATTCTCGTCCAGTATCATATTTCTGTTTAATTTCTGTTATTTTTGCTACCAATAACTCAATATTTTCTTGAGCGCATTGCCAGAAACAATATAAATCATAATTTAAGTCATTAATCCAATAGGTTTTTATTTGCTGTCCAAAGAGTTGTTTAACAGCAAAAAACACAGAACCACCACCAAAAAAAGGTTCTCGATATTCCCTAATATTCACAGGAATTTGCGGCATAATTTGCTTAATTGCCCGGGATTTCCCCCCGGGATAACGCAAGGGACTTTTAATTTTTGACATTTTATACTAAATCCGTTTATTATTGAATTCCGTCTAACGACCAAGTTAGTCCTCGTGATTCGGCTCTCTTGGGTTTGGTGGGTAAAATGTATTCTAAGATACAGTCCTGCGGGCGAGCGAGTGAAACGAACCACAAAGACACAAAGGACACAAAGATCGATCGCTCTTATATAATTTAAACTTATCACACAAGGTCAAGAAGAGCCGTGATTCTCCCCAGACTTTTACTTACTTTGTCTAGCTTGACCAACTTTTAGCCAGGCAAAGATTTGTTGTGGAGTCAGTGTCAACTCAACCCCTGCAATTACCTTAAGTTGGTGATCCCCTCTGCAAACTTCCGGCTCTTGTTGGGGAGTAAACATTAAAACAGAATAATCATCTGGATCAAGCATCCATCCTAATTTACTGCCATGTTTTAAACAATGTAAAATGTTGTCAATTACACGGTTTACCTTTTGATCCGGTGAAAGAATTTCGATAGTCCAATCAGGTGCTTCCCTAAAGTCGTCCTCTGGTTCACCTGCTTGATTGAGGTTAATTCGATTCCATGCAATTACGGCAACATCAGGAACGATCGAACGCTCGCCGAAGGTACATCGCAACTCAGGTAAGGCTGTATAATCAACAGTGTGGCTGTCAACCTCAGCTAAAAGACGTTTTTGTAGGATAGAGTGTCGAGTCTTAGGCATGGGTTTCTGAATTGCGACTCCATGCAAGTATTCCCATGCTGGAGAATCCTCCAAATATGGCAATTTGAGGAAATCTTCAAGGGTGAGACTCTCAGTCAAGGAAGTCGTCATCGTTTCAAGCAAAGGTTTTTTTGTGACTTTATTATAAATGAACTTTATCTGGGTTGCTTACCGACGATTCAGGTATATTTGAGGAGAATTTGCCCTCTCAATCAAATGGGTCGATTTCTTAACTATTCTAACTGACCAGTATCACTGGAAATGCCCACAAAGATCACAAAATTGGCCAATTGTCAATAGCATTTGAGATGCTCTCACCTTGGTTATGGCGCTTCCCACTCTTTCTTTTCTAGACACTCTGCAATTCGATATGTGTTTGCAATTCCTCCTATTTTTCCATGAGATCCTAATATTGGTAAATGGCCATATGGAGCATTCAGAGAAAAGTTAGGATCTTTTCCTTTTTTCCATCCCACTGCACTGCGAAACCTATGGTAAGCCTCTGAATTCTCATCAGTTAAATAGGGTTCACCGCCTTCACTTTTCCATATTTTTTGCTGAGTATCAAAGCCAAATCTGCCTTGACTTGCTTTTGACCACAAATCTTCAATAATCAACAAATCTTTGCAAGGAAATTCTTTCATAGTTTTTGTATCTATAAATCCTTCTCCTTCTCTATTGACCGTTTGCAACATTAGTCTTAGAGTCTCTCTATTAGCGTCCTCCCACCTATTTTCTTTAAGCAGTTTACGAAGACATGAATAATAAGCATCTCTGTTTGACGAAAATCCCTCCATAGGTTTACAAGTTACAAAGTGGCGATCATAGAAAAAATAGACAAAACCCATAATTGTAGCCAAAGCTGATAGAAAAGCTACAATTTCGATAGTAGTATGAATACCTAACTTTTTCCCAGACATACAGTCTCTCAGCTAGTCAAACGGTTGAACTCACCCGCCTTGTCAAAGTCTAGCAGAAAGTCGGGTGCAGTGATATGTCAGACAGTCGGCAGCCGGTCATAGGCTTCTGGCTCAACATCGGGAACTTTTGTTAAGATTGCCTGATACTTTTCTCGACTTCCCTTTTTGGACCTTTCTATTAGGTAATTTTCTGTCATCAACGCTGAAAGTTTCTCAGCGATCGCAGTAGAGATAAATTGATCGATCGAAATTCCATCACGAGCCGCTAGATCATCTAAACTTTTCTGTAATGAGTCGGGAATTTGAACTTGGATGGTACTCATGGTAACTTACCTATTAATCGTAGGAAACCTGAAGGCTCAAGCAGACATAAACCAAATTGCTCAACACCAGCAAAGTCACGGGTGTTATATGTGATTATACTCTGACATCCTGCTTTAACTGCAAGCTCCAATACCATATCGTCTTTGGGATCACGCAGAAATGGTCGCCACAGGAAGAAAATTTTATGAGGTATCCCCACCGAGCAATAGAAATCAATTAAGTCATCTACTTCTTCTCGACTTAAATAGAGATTGGGCAACTCCCGCAATAGGACATCTGTATATTCCAAGACGAGAGGAACAGATAAGTGCATATCAAATTTTCCTGTACCTATAAGGCTAAGAAGTTGAAACGAACTTCCACGCCTAGATCTTAATCCAGCAATAATGACATTGGTATCAATAACAATCTGAGGTAACGACATTCGCAACTGGGCAACGATGATTATTGGTACAGTTACATCTTAACTTTATCATCACAGAACAAAAATAGCGTGGGTTTCATTTTTGAATTGGCGCTCTTACAAAAACCTAGCCACCTTTACTCGATCAATAAATTACGATCAAACCAATTAGATTAACTATCTACTTAACTGTTGGTTTGCGAAATTTGGAAGGAGAAGGAAAATATTCTACCCGTTCATTTTTAAGCGCTTGTGCCATGAAATCGCGCCAAATGGGAGCGGCAAAACCACCGCCGGTGATACCTTTACCTAAAGTGCGGTTTCGGTCATCTCCAATCCACACTGCGGTGGCTAATTGGGGAACATAACCGACAAACCAGACATTTTTCTCGTTATCGGTAGTACCGGTTTTTCCCGCTGCCGGACGACCGATTTGAGCCGAGGTTGCTGTTCCTCCCTGAATAACTCCCTGTAGGACAGAATTGAGAGAAGCGGTGGCCCAGGGGTCTAAAACTAGCTTCGGTTTGGGTGTATTATCGAGCATGACGTTACCCCGGCTATCGGTAACACGCATGATAAAGGTCGGCTCGGAATGCCAGCCATTACTGGCAAAAGTAGCGTAAGCTCCCGCCATTTCCAGAGGAGTCACATCCACGGAACCCAAAGGTAAAGAAGTGACGGCAATTAAAGGACTCTCGAAACCCAGCAGACGACAGACTTCAATGACTTTATTTATCCCGACACGACGACCGAGAACAACCGCGGGAATATTCAGAGACTGCATCAGAGCGCTACGCAGGGAAACCGGACCAGAAAAGCCGCCACCGTAGTTTTTTGGGCTATAGAAGCCGCCGCCCTCGCGAAAACGGACGGGAGCATCATTAACCACGGTTTCGGGGGTAAAACGACCACTAGCGAAGGCAGTATAATAGACGAAAGGTTTAAAAGCTGACCCCGGTTGACGACGGGATTGAATAGCTCGGTTTAATTGACTTTTATTGTAATCAACGCCACCGACGAGCGCCTTGACGAAATGGGTGCGGGGATCCACCGCAACTAGAGAAATTTGTAGGTCTTTGGTGCGAATACCGCGACCACGCAAGCCATTATAGGCCCGTTGAATGGTGGACTCGGCCATGTTTTGAAAGTCGAGATCGATCGTGGTTTGAATCCGCATTCCCCCTTTAGTTAGGGTTTCTTTGCCAAATTTTTGCCGCAATTCTGCCACCACTGCATCGGTAACGTAGGGTAATTTACTTTCTTGCCAAGCGGTGGGTTTACCCAGTTTCAGAGGTTCCTTGAAAGCGGCCTCTTCCTGTGCGGGGGTAATCCAACCTAAGCTACGCATCCGACTGAGAACCAGTGCCTGTCTTTCCTTGGCGGTTTTATAATTATTAAAAGGACTATAAACTTCTGGCGCTTGGATTAATCCGGCCATCATCGCCGATTCTGCTAAATTTAACTCGGAGGCGGGTTTATTAAAATAACTTTTAGCGGCGGTTTGAACTCCGTAATTATTATGACCCCAATAGATATTATTGAGGTACATTTCCAGAATGTCATTTTTGCTAAAAACCTGTTCTACTCGTATTGCTAGGACTGCTTCAGCTAATTTACGGCTAACGGTGCGAGCATGGGAAAGAAAGATATTTTTGACTAACTGCATGGTGATGGTAGATGCACCTTCCACCACACCGCCACTTTTCCAGTTAGCGACTACTGCCCGGCCGATACTATTAGGATTAATACCACGATGGTGATAAAAATGGCTATCTTCGATCGCCATCACGGCGCGTTTCAGATTGGGAGAAATTTGATCAAGTTCCACCACTTCCCGATGTGCTTCCCCGTGTAAGCTGGTCAGGGGTCTGCCTTTAACATCATAGATATAACTGGTTTCCGTGGGGACATAGCCCTGTAAAATCCTCACATCGGGTAGATTGCGGTAACTGATCGCTAATCCTACCACAGCCCCCGTCACCACGGCCGTGGATACCATCAACAGGCCGAGAGCGGTTCCCCCTGCGACTCTAGAGACTCCCTGAAGAAAGCTATCGGGGGAACTACTGGACTGCTGCTCTTTGTCTTGATTGCCGAGGGTACTGGTGGACACGATGGTTACAATTTCCTTTTTCCAAGAGGGGACTGATCGATCGAACTGGCTTGAAAGTCTATTCTATAGGTTTTGTTAAAAAATCGAATACTAGCTTACAGCAATTATGGCCGATCTGGCTCTAGATTCGATCGGCCATGGCAGGGGGATTAGGAGCAGCATAGTTAGATATCAGGGACAAAACAGGGTATCGCGGGTATTTCTGCCAGTTATGGGGTTAGTTCCTGTGGCTATCTCACAAAGATACTTTTCCACATCGGAGCGAATAATTGCATCGGTAAAATCGGCTCCGTCGATAATTGCACCTTTGATTAAAATGTTAGTGGCAAAAGCTCCTTCGAGAACGGCATTGGTAAAGTTGGCTCTGGTTAAACGGGCCGATTCTAAATCCACATTTCTCATATTGGCATCGCTAAAGTCGGCCCCCTCCAAGTTGGCAGAAAAAAAGCGTACTCCTTCCAGATTGGCATGACTGAAGTTACTACCGCGCAGATTGGAGTGATCGAAGGTGGAATCGCGCAAATCCTGCCCCCCAAAGTCATTATCAGTCAAATTACGGTTATTATAACTTAGCGCTTGGGCCGGAGCTAAGGAGAATAATAATACTAATATACTAGCAAACAAGATTAGTAGAGTTTTGCGAGAAAATTGCGCCATATTGCCACCTGATCAATCAACCTTTTCTATAATAAGCTGTACTGGATTTAAACCGCCTATCGGGAATTGTAGTACAAATGCTCGAACTGGCCGCCCCTCTATAGTTTCTCAACACGATTTATTATCATTACCCGGCACTCGTTGACAATTATCCCCAGATTTACCAAGGGCGATCGATCTGCTAGATTTTTGATGTTGGATATCTTAGATAGATATGGCTGGTCATAGTAAATGGGCAAATATTAAACGACAAAAAGCCCGGGTTGATGCCAAAAAAGGGCAAACTTTCACCCAGTTATCCCGGGCCATTATCGTGGCTACGCGTAACGGTGTTCCCGATCCGGCGGGCAATTTTCAGCTACGCACGGCGATCGAAAAAGCCAAGGCGGCCGGTATTCCCAATGACAATATCGAAAGAGCGATCGCTAAAGGGGCGGGAACTTGGGAAAATGACTCAGCTTTTGAGGAAATTCGCTACGAGGGTTATGGTCCCGGGGGTGTGGCGATCCTGATCGAAGCACTGACCGATAATCGCAATCGCACGGCTGCGGATCTGCGGGCGGCTTTTAGCAAAAATGGCGGTAATTTAGGTGAAACGGGCTGTGTGGGCTGGATGTTTGACCATAAGGGGGTAATTCGCCTTGAGGGAACTATTGATGAGGATAAGCTTTTAGAAGCTTCCCTAGAGGGCCAGGCCCAATCCTACGAGTTTTTTGACAGTGAGGAGGAAGGTCAAGGAGCAGAAGTTTTTACTGAGGTGTCTAACCTGGAGAGATTGAATAAGGTTCTGCAAGCAGCGGGATTTAAGGTCAAAGAAGCAGAATTACGCTGGATTCCCACTAATACCCTAGAAGTGAGCGATCGAGAGCAGGCCCGTTTTTTATTCAAGTTAATCGACACCCTAGAATCCCTCGATGATGTGCAATCGGTGACGGCTAATTTTGATTTAGTTGAGGAATTGATGTTAGGGGATCTGTGATCCTAAATTCCTAGACTGCTCACTGATTCTGGGCCTGATCAAGAGATAATCTGTCCCCAAAATCGCGTAAAAATTCGGGTTCCGTAAAAATCGATCGCCCTGGCCATGATTTTTAACCTTTGACACACAGCACCTGCTTGAGAGTGGCGACAATTTCCACTAGATCAGCTTGTTGATTCATCACCTGTTGGATCGGTTTATAGGCCCCTGGAATCTCATCAATAACCCCCTCATCCTTGCGGCATTCAACCCCTTGGGTTTGGGCGATTAAATCATCAAGAGTAAAGGTTTTTTTAGCCAGATTTCTCGACATCAAGCGCCCGGCCCCGTGGGAACAGGAACAGAAGCTATTATGTTCTCCTTTACCTTTAACAATATAAGATTGCGCTCCCATGGAACCGGGGATAATGCCATAATCGGTTTCTCTAGCGCGGACGGCTCCTTTGCGGGTGACATAAACCTCCTCCCCAAAATGAATTTCTTTTTCGGCATAATTGTGATGACAATTAACTACTAAGAGGGGTTTAGTTGGTTTGCCTCCCGCTAGATGTTTTTCAACAATCCGTTTAAATCTAGCCATCATAATTTCCCGATTATAACGGGCATATTCCTGGGTCCATTGTAGGTCATGCCAGTAGGCGGTAAATTCTTCTGTACCGGCGACAAAGTAGGCCAAATCGAGGTCGGGTAATTTACATTCTGCTAGTTTGGCTAACTCTTTGGCAGTATCAATATGACATTGGGCCAGTTGATTACCAATACCTCTAGAACCGGAATGGAGCATTAACCAAACTTGATTATCTGTATCTAAACAAATTTCGATAAAGTGATTACCACCCCCCAGAGAACCCATTTGTTTAAGGGCTTTTTTCTCTAGGTTTTGTACACCTCGATGAATCTGTTTAAATTCCGCCCATTTTGGCCATTTAGTTACATCCCTATCCACTTCCTTATTTTCAGCAAAACCGACGGGAATATTCGCCTCTACATCGAGGCGAATTTTTTTAAGTTTTCCCTGCAATTGTTCACCAGTAAAAGGCATTTTTAGGGCAGCCATGCCGCAACCGATATCGACTCCGACGGCGGCGGGAATTACGGCATCTTTGGTGGCAATCACCGAACCGACTAAAGCACCTTTACCCAAGTGAACATCGGGCATTAAAGAAATGTGTTTATAAACAAAAGGGAGGGAAGCGACATTTTTGGCCATTTGGGTTTCTTGGGATCCCAATTCATGGCCCGCCCAAGATAAAATCGGTGTCGGGGTGGAAAGTTCCAGAGTTTCGTAAGCCATAGTTTTTATGAAATAATCAGATAAAAGGCGGATGCAACTAAGACAATAAGGCAATTGAGATTCTGCGATGAATTAGATAAATTGTGATCGGCGATCGTGTTTTAACACAGAGGATAAGCTGTTGACTATCTAAATTACCCGCTCAGACTGCCCCCTGGGAAAACTTTTGACTTTCACCGCAGGTTTACCGACTACTGCAATACTACCAAAAAGGTTCGGATACCTACACTATCGAGAAAGCGGGGTTATTTTGCACTATAGAGATAACAAAGGAACTGATAGGGGTGGGTATCGCCTAAAAACCGAGTACAGTTCCGATTCTAGAAGTCACTATAATTTGTATCGGAGCAGCACAAAGATTATGGGAAAAGTAGTTGGAATTGACTTAGGGACGACTAACTCCTGCGTCGCGGTTATGGAAGGGGGTAAACCCACCGTTATCGCCAACGCCGAAGGGTTTAGAACCACGCCCTCAGTCGTCGCCTACGCCAAAAGTGGCGATCGCCTAGTAGGACAAATCGCCAAACGTCAAGCGGTAATGAACCCGCAAAATACTTTTTATTCCGTCAAACGCTTCATCGGCCGGAAATTCAACGAAGTTACTAACGAAGCCACAGAAGTATCCTACAAAACTCTCCAGGACGGCAACGGCAACGTTAAATTAGACTGTCCCGCCCAGGGCAAACAATTCGCCCCCGAAGAAATTTCCGCCCAGGTACTGCGGAAACTGGTGGAAGATGCCAGTAAATACCTCGGCGAAACCGTTACCCAAGCAGTCATCACCGTACCCGCTTATTTTAACGACTCCCAACGTCAAGCCACCAAAGATGCCGGGAGAATTGCTGGGGTTGAAGTTCTCCGCATTATCAACGAACCCACCGCCGCCTCTCTTGCCTACGGATTAGACAAAAAAGCTAACGAAACCATTCTCGTTTTTGACTTGGGTGGGGGAACCTTTGACGTATCGGTTCTAGAAGTGGGTGATGGTGTCTTTGAAGTTCTCGCTACCTCTGGAGATACTCATCTCGGTGGTGATGACTTCGATAAAAAAATCGTTGATTATCTAGCCGGAGAATTCAAAAAAGTTGAAGGAATAGATCTCCGTCAAGATAAACAGGCCCTGCAACGTCTCACAGAAGCGGCAGAAAAAGCCAAAATTGAGCTTTCTAGCGTTACCCAAGCGGAAATTAACCTGCCCTTCATCACCGCTACCGCCGAAGGGCCAAAACACCTAGATACTACTTTAACTAGAGCTAAATTTGAGGAAATTTGCGCCGATTTAATTGATCGCTGTCGGATTCCCGTCGAAAATGCCATCCGTGATGCCAAAATCGATAAATCTGCCCTCGATGAAGTGGTTCTCGTCGGTGGTTCAACCCGGATTCCCGCCGTCCAGGAATTAGTTAAAAAAGTTCTGGGCAAAGATCCTAACCAAAGCGTTAACCCCGATGAGGTGGTAGCCGTCGGCGCCGCTATTCAAGGTGGTGTTCTCGCCGGTGAAGTCAAAGATATTCTTCTGCTTGATGTTTCGCCCCTGTCTTTGGGTGTGGAAACCCTCGGCGGTGTGATGACGCGGATTATTACCCGCAACACCACTATTCCCACCAAAAAATCGGAAGTTTTCTCCACGGCAGTAGATGGACAAACTAACGTGGAAATCCACGTCCTGCAAGGGGAACGGGAAATGGCTAAAGATAACAAGAGTTTGGGAACTTTCCGACTCGATGGTATCCCTCCCGCTCCTCGTGGTGTGCCTCAAATCGAAGTGGTTTTCGACATCGATGCTAACGGTATTCTCAATGTCACCGCTAAGGATAAAGGTACAGGAAAAGAACAATCGATCAGCATCACCGGCGCTTCTACCTTGCCCCAAAATGAAGTGGAACGCATGGTTAATGAGGCAGAATCGAACGCCTCGGTGGATAAGGAACGTCGTGAACGCATTGAACGCAAAAATCAAGCTGATTCCTTGGTTTATCAAGCTGAGAAGCAGTTGGAAGAGTTAGGCGATAAGGTTCCTCCATCTGAGAAAAATAAAGCCCAAGGGTTGATTAAAGACCTGAAAGAAGCGATCGCTCAAGACGATGATGGTAAGATCAAAACCATCCTACCGGAATTACAACAAGCCCTCTACGCGATCGGTAGTAGTATGTATCAGCAAGGAGCCCCTAGCAATCCCCCCGGTGGCAATAATGACAATGGCCCCTCTGGTGGTGCTGGTGGTGGCGATGATGTCATCGATGCGGAATTCTCCGACGCTAAATAAAAATTAAGTTCTTAGCTTCGGGAAGGACACAAGTTAACTTGTGTCCTTTTTTCCTTGCGGCTTTCTTAAAGATAAGGCTGTCACCGAAAATTAGGACTAAACTTAAGTGAACCATCTTGGAGGACTAAGATTAAGAAAATGGAAATTTACCAATTTAGCCAACGCCAGACAATTATTATGGCTATTCTAGTCCTCTATCTCGGTAAGTATTTAACCAAAAATATCAAATTTCTGCAAGATTATAACATTCCTGATGCCGTTGCTGGTGGTGTCTTGGCTTCCTTGTTTTTCGGTCTATTTTTTGCTGTTTTTAAATGGCAAATTGAATTTACCCTTAATGTTCGGGATGCCCTGTTAATCGTTTTTTTTACTACTATCGGGCTGTCCTCAAAACTAAAAACCCTGCTGCAAGGGGGGAAACCCTTGCTAATTTTATTAATAACCGCCGTGGTTTATCTCATTCTACAAAATTTAGCTGGGTTAGGAGTGGCAAAAGTGATGGGATTAGATTTACCCATCGGTTTGATTGCTGGTTCCGTTTCTTTGAGTGGGGGTCACGGGACTGCCATTGCTTGGGCTTCTATTTTTCGTGATAATTATGGCATCGCCAAAGCATCAGAAATCGGTGTAGCTAGTGCTACTTTTGGGCTAGTTTTAGGGGGAATTATTGGCGGACCGGTGGCTAAATGGTTAATTACTAGAAATCGACTGCGAGCCAATAATCAAGATCAAGATTTAACGGTGGGAATTAAACAAAGCCAGAGGAATGTTAATATCGATTACAATACAATGCTCCATTCAATCTTAGTGATTGGTTTAACTATCGGTTTAGGTAATCAGATTAACTACTGGGTGACTCCCCTTGGTTTAAAATTACCGGATTTTGTCACCTGTTTATTGGCAGGAATTATCCTGACTAATACCGTACCTTTGGTATTGAAACGCTTTCCTTGGCCCGCTAATACGCCCTCTTTAGCCTTAATTTCTGATGTTAGTCTCGGTTTATTCCTATCTATGTCCTTGATGAGTTTACAATTATGGACATTGATCGATTTGGCAGGACCGATTGCTATCCTGTTATTAGTGCAGTTCTCACTCAGTATTATTTATACTGTTTTACTGGTCTTTCCCTTAATGGGAAAAAACTATCATGCTTCAGTAGTTTGCGCCGGTTATTTGGGTTTAACTCTAGGGGCAACTCCCACAGCGATTGCCAATATGACAGCGGTGACGGAACATTTTGGGGCTTCTCCCCAGGCATTTATTATTGTTCCTTTGGTGGGGGCATTTTTTATTGATTTGTTTAATGCTTTTATCATCCAGCAATTTTTGAATTTTCTGACTTAAAAATTTTTATCGATCAAGTAATTATGGCTCTTCGGTTTGTGTTATGCAATGGACGGGGGTTATAAGGGATGGAACCCCTATATAGAAAGGCATTTAGCGATTTTTGTCAATTGTTTTTGCTCTAGAGCAAACTAATCAATTAAGTCTCTTGCAAGATAAGGATTTAGTCGATTTATGCCCCCCTATCGAATCATACCAAGTAACGAAGAACCCAAAACACTTACATTATGGCTCTTATGGATGTATTCACTCATTTTTCTATTATACCCTGCGAGCGGCGGGGAATTAGACCCGAAGAGATTAAAGCATATCTAAATATTTTTGGGTTAAAAGTTAAACTTCAGGCTCCTATTTAGTACGAGTTTACTAAGCGACTAATTTTCCCAAAAAAATTAGTTAACACATGATTGTAACATATAATTAATTTGCAAGAGTTCTAATGTTTTTTTGGATAGAAATCATGAAATCCCCCTCTCGTTTTTTCATCGGGATCGCCGGAACCATAACGGTCGGTTTCCTCGCTACCTCGTCGGTTCAAGCTTCGCCTTTAAATTTACAATTTCTCGGTCAATCGATTGTTCCCACGGGGTTTATTCCCTCAGGCCCAGCGGGAACCGTGAACGGTGTCTCCGTTCCGGTCGGGGGATTATCGGGCATTACCTACGATCCGGCGGCTAATAACTTTTACATCATCTCGGACGATCGCTCTCAGAACGGCCCGGCGCGTTTCTACACCGCAACGATCAATCCGACGCTATTTAATGTTAATGGGACGAATAGCGGCGTTACCTTTACCGGTGTTACGCCACTTTTACAGACTAACGGGCAAACTTTCCCCGCGCTGAGTCTCGATCCAGAAGGGATCGCGCTCGTGGGTTCTAATCTGTATATTTCCTCCGAAGGGGAGGTCTCTAACAATCAGATTCTCAATCCCTTTGTCAATCGATTCGCGCTGGCCAACGGTCAACAGAACGATACTTTACCGATTCCAAACCAGTTTATCCCCGCGCCGAACTCGATTCCCACCACGAGCGGGGTTCGCAATAATCTGGCTCTAGAAAGTCTGACCACCACCCCAGATCAGCGATTCCTGTTCACGGCCTCCGAGAACGCGCTTGTGCAGGATGGGCCGGCTGCGACGCCAACGAACGGTTCTCCCTCACGGATATTGCAGTACGATCTCGCTAATGGACAGCCGATCGCTCAATTCCTCTACAATACCGATCCAATCGCCCTTCCCCCGACTATTCCAAGCCCAGTCGATGTCAACGGACTCGTCGATTTACTGGCACTTGATAATAGTGGCAAACGCTTTCTCTCCCTAGAACGTTCTTTCTCCATAACGACGGGAACACCAGGGAATACGGGCTATACTGTGAAAATCTACGAGGTTTCCCTGGAGGGGGCCACCGATATTAGTGCCTTTCCCAGTATTAATGGGGTTTCGGGTATCGTGGCCGCCCAGAAAACCCTATTATTCGATTTGACCTTGTTAAATATCCCCATCGATAACGTGGAGGGGATTACCTTCGGCCCCTATTTACCGAACGGCAAGCGCTCAATAATTCTCGTCAGCGACAATAACTTTACCCAGTTCCAATTTACTCAATTTCTCGCCTTTAGCGTCGAAACTGTACCCGAACCCTCAACCCTAGCAGGATTGCTGGTGATCGGTTGCGTTGTTATTCTAGTCAAAAAACGGGAAAGCTAAACAAAATCTGGCAACAGCATAGAGATCATGCTATCTTCGGGGTTGCCGAGCGTTTCGTCAATTGGACAATGGCTCTTCTAGGTTCTGTGTGATAAGTTTAACTTACAATATGATCGATCAATCTTTGTGTTCTTTGTGTCTTTGTGGTTAGTCTAGCCCCTCGCTAGGAGGAATGTATCTTAGAATACATTTTACCCACCAAATCCAAGAGAGCCTAATACCAAATCGGTTTTTGATAATATCATTAACTGCCAATCAAACTTTAAAAACCCAGTTATGGACTGTTTCTCCCTGTCCCAGCGCTCCCCGTTTCCACAAGGACACAAGTTAACTTGTGTCCTTTTTTAGGTTCAAAATCGGAATTTAAGCTAATCCGACTAATTTAGCGCTGTATTCCCACATTTTTTCGCCTCTTTCCTCGTCGCGAGCTTGAGGAGAAACCCTTTGTACAAAAGATTTACCCTCTTTTTTCTGACGGTTGCCCCAACTCCAGTAAGCACCAGATTGACGGTATTGGGGGTCAGCCACCACCATGGCCACTCTTTCCCCAGCTAATTCTTGGGAAACATAGCCACCAGTGATATTTTTCTGGAACCAGGGGAAAAACTGCTGGAAAAAGGGGTAATGATTGCGGAAAAGGGGTGTATCGGCCACACAACCCGGATAGAGGGAAGTAAAAGTGATTCCGGTGGATTCGTGATAGCGTTTGTGCAGTTCCCGCATGGTGAGAACATTACACACCTTACTATCTTTGTAGGCTTTGACCGATTCAAATTTTTTGCCGTCGGCCATAGTAATCGGCTCTTTGAAACCCTTGGCAAACCCTTCCAAATCGCCCAAATCGGGACGAGGAGGAATTTTACCGCCTAATTCATCGGGATTATGGGTGACAGTGCCGAGAATGACTAAACGGCGGTCGGGAGAAGGGGAATTTTTTAGATCTTCCAAGAGCAAATTCGAGAGCAGGAAATGACCTAAATGATTGGTGGCCATGCTCAATTCATAACCGTCGGGACTTCTTAAGGGTTCTTTGAGCAAAGGCAGATAGATAGCGGCATTGCAGACTAAAGCGGTTAGAGAGCGGCCCAAGGCCCGGAAATTTTTAACGAAGCGCCGGACGCTATCGAGGGAACCGAGGTCGATAAATTCAATAGAGTAGTTATCCCGGGGAATGTTCAATTCCTTGGCAGCCTGTTCCATTTTCGGGATATCCCGACAGGCCATAACCACAAACCAACCTCTTTGAGCAAGGGATTTAGCGGCGTAGAGACCGACTCCAGAAGTTGTCCCAGTAATGATCACCGTGGGTTTTTGATCTTGTACCATTTTTTGATAGTTTTCGTTAATCGCTCTGGTCTAGGGAATATCCAAGGGATTCCAATCATAAATTTTATCGGTTGTCTTACCTGACCCCCAGGTTCGCTTTACATAACTTCAAATTTTCCTGAGTGTTCACTTATCAGTGATCAGTGATCAGTTATCAGTGATCAGTTATCAGATTTAAGTTTACCGATCTCCCCACTTCCCCAATTCATAATTCATAATTCATAATTCATAATTAACGAATCGGTTTAGCTAAATCACCGATTTTAAAACCATTACCGGTAATGATACGACCGACGCTAGATTGACCATCAGCTTCGACAATTTCGAGAGTGCCAATCGGTTGAGTAATCTGACGGATAACCTTACCCGTTTGCGGATCCTTGACCGTTTGGGTAGTCCGTTCGATGGAAATGCGTAAACCGACACGATAGCCTTCTCCCGTACCTTTATTGAGAATTACCTGATTTCCCGCCACGGCAGCCACTAAAGCGGTGACAGTCGGGAGCGAGCGAGGTGTAGCGGCGATTTGGTCGGCTTTATCATTGAGATTATCCACCACCTGCGCCACTGCCTTATCGGTGGCAATACTGAGTAATTTCCCTTCGTTGGAGGTTTGGGAACCACCCCCAACCCCTAAAACCACGGTTGAACCATCGGATTGATTGGCAGTACCATCTCCCTGAGCGGTGGTAATAATTTCGGCCGTGGTAGTATTAATTGCTCGGACATTTAACTTGACAAAAGCATCGGTTTCTGTCTTGGCAGTGCTAAAAATAATAAACGAGCCACCGGATTGTTTTTTTTGTAAATCGAATTGGGTAATCGAACCGATAATCACCACATCTACCCCTAAAATTTGCCCGATTTGAGCAGCGGTAGCGGCATCTACCCGTCCCGAAGCCCCAAAATTTTGTTCTCTGAGGACAGCATCAATGCGACTACGCTCGATGACTGTATAGCGACCACTTTCTACCAATTTATTGACGAGAATATCACTGACACCACTGGCCCCACCACTGAGAAATGTTAACCACTGGGGATTACTGAGACCGCTATAATCGAAGTCTAAAACCGCTACTCGCACCTTTTCGCTTTTTTGGGCTAAGAGTAATGGTAAATTGTTAGAGGTAGCTTGGGAGAAAGCTGGTGCGTTGAAGCTAAAACCCAAACTAGAAGCGACTCCCACAAGGGTGATTAGGGCAGAAAAACCACGGATACTATCTCGATCGAACATGATAAGGGGTTCTCCAGTCAAATAGAATATAGATCATAATTATCTCAGAATTACTCTAACTATCAAGAGCGAGAATTTTGAATGGCAGTAATTAAACCTCTCACTTCCTCGGTTCCCTCGGAAGCTTCAAAGGAAGTGGGAAATTTACCCTTAGCAATCATCCGCAATCCCAGGGGGGCAATACTTAATAAACCCTGTAAATCGCGCCAATAATTGCCCAGCACATAGAGGCCGAATTGGCGTTCATCCACCCATCCCCCTGCTTTGACTAATTCCACTAAAACTTTTCGGTGACGAATGGGACGACTACTATCGGCCGACTTGCGAGCGAGTATTTCCTGTTTAATTTTACTAATCTGATCCATGGGGGCCACTTCCATGGGACAAACCGCATTACAGAAATAGCAACGCGTACACCCCCAAACCCCTGCGGTACCTTGGTTATAAAGTTCTAGGCGACTTTCCTGATTACCATCGCGGGAATCTGCTAGGGTGCGCTGCGCTTTTGCTAAAGCATGGGGACCGACAAAATCGGGATTGACTTGCTTGGCATTACATTCCGAATAACAGGCCCCGCACATAATGCAGTTACCCATCTGATTGAGATTGGCTCTTTCTTCTGGAGTTTGCAGAAATTCTCGTTCGGGAATGGTGCGCGCTTGACTACTAATATAAGGTTCAACCTTTTCTAAATCGTCCCAAAACGGTTGCATATTGACGATTAAATCCCGGATAATTGGTAAATTACCCAGGGGTGCGATCGTGATTTCGGGAATTTCTCCGGCATCTTTTTGGCTACAATGGTTTAATTCACTGGCGATATTTTTTTGACAAGCCAAGGCCGAACGACCGTTAATTTTCATCGCACAGCTGCCACAAATTGTATTGCGGCAATTTTTACGAAAGGCCAAAGTTCCATCAAGTTCCCATTTGATGCGATTAAGGCAGTCGAGAATTGTATTTCCCGCCTCCACCTCTAGGGTAAAATTTTCTAGGTAGGGGGTGTCGTTGGGTCGTTGACGCAGAATTTTAAAAGAAACTTCCATACTCGGCACGGGGATGAGGGACTCCTAATACTCAGGATAATCGATGTTAACGGGCCAAGGGGGAGCTAGTAATGGTAATTAATCCTTAAGATTTTCCCGGGTCGGTTGAGCCAAGGGGTGGGTATCTAGGCCTAATGATAGATGGGGAAGTCGCTCGAAAACAGTTTAATCCCCCCGGATTTACTGCTCTGGGTCATTAGTTTTTTGCCAACTCCAACCACAAGTATAGTTTCTCAATTCCTTGCTAAGTATAGCTTAAACGGTTTTATGTCCTCACTTTCTCCCCCCTGTTTTCCCCGCACCCGACCAAAAATTGCCAGAGTCTTGGCCAAAAATTTCCTCTCCCCCACAAGGTTTATACTTACTACCTAGTCTGGGGTCTTCTTAGCACGATTGTCATCACCGAACCATCAGTTTTAAAAAATTTATTATTCCCCTCTAGACATTTTTGGCAAGATTTTTGGTATGATCAATTTGTCAGTGTAAACTTAATTGACAGTCAGTCAAAAATCAAGGAACATTAAAAAGTACCATGAGTGACATCTCTCCTACTCCCCTAACCGGGAAAGCTCTACTACAAAAAGTCAAAGAGTTATCCCACTTACCCCGTCGCGAAACGGCAAAACGTTGTGGTTACTACTCTCAAAGTAAAGATGGCCAGGTTCGGGTCAATTTAACCGACTTTTACGATGCTGTTTTAGGTGCAAAAGGGGTTCCTCTGGATCCGGAAGGCACTAAAGATGGCCGCGGCCGCGAACCCACTTTCCGGGTTAGTGTCCATAAAAATGGTCAAATCGTCATCGGTTCCACCTATACCGAACAAATGAACTTGCAGCCCGGCGATGAGTTTGAAATCAAACTTGGCTACAAGCACATCCACCTCAAACAAACGGAATCAGAAGAATCGGTAGAAGCTTAAATAGGTTACGGAGTAGGGATAAGGACAAAAAAAATCGGCAGTCAAAAGGGCTAGTTTTGACAAGACCGACCAAAAAGACAATATAGATTCTTATCCCTAATTCTAACCCCTGACCGCCTCTTTCATCAACTTGAGGGGGTTTCCCTAAGCACTTTTTCTTCTTTTTCGCAACCCCCTAGAGATAGATTTTTGTTGGAGCTAGGCTTTACCAGGGCAAAGTTCCACAGTTATTCTGTCCCTGGAGGGTTTGTTTTATGGGTGTTAGGAGACAGGAGACTCCGAGTTAGTATTCAGGAGATTATTTTTGTTTATTCTTCCCACACCCCACACCCCTAATTGACAATGGACATGGCTGCCTTAATAAAAATTATTATTTTCCTGTTAGCCTGGTTAATTCTCTGGCTGCCGATTGCCATTAGTTTAGGGAGTCGTTTGGGATGGCAACCGCTGCAAGGGACAAAACCTGACCAGAAATTGCCCCTGGTGGCCTCTCTTTACGCCTTGGCTCCCTTAGTTATCTGGGGATTATTCAAGATAGAGGGGAGCAGCCTCCATAATTACGGATTAATTTGGTCATTTTCCCTATTTATCTCCCTAACCAAAGGATTAATCTTGGCAGTGGTGGGATTAGGGATAATTTTTTTTCTGGAGGGGATTTTGGCCTGGGTACATTGGCAGCCCAAAAACCTCACTCGTGCTTTTGCCTTGAGTTTACCCCTGTTGATAGTGGCTCTCTGGGTGGGTATTACCGAGGAATTAATCTTTAGGGGCATCTTTTTGAGCCAATTAAGCCAAGAATACGGTTTTTGGGTGGCTGGAGCCATTTCTAGCCTAATTTTTGCCCTGCTGCATCTGCTTTGGGAACGTCAGCAAACGCTGCCGCAACTACCCGGTTTATTTCTGATGGGGATGGTTCTGGTCTGGGCGCGGGCGATCGATCATGGTAGTTTAGGATTAGCTTGGGGACTTCATAGCGGTTGGGTGTGGGGATTAGCGTTGCTAGACAGTGCCGAATTGATGTCTTACAGCGATTCTGGGTTAGCTTGGGTTAAAGGTATCTATAACCAACCTTTAGCGGGTTTAGCCGGCATTCTTTGCCTCTTGGGGACAGCTTGGGGGTTAAACCTGCTTCAGTAACCAAAAGCCGGTAAAAGTGCGACCAGAATCATCCGGTTGTATGAGAAGAAAGTGCAAACCTTGGCTTTCCTCTTTGGTTGCTTGATAAATATTGGCTGCCAGGGCCACTTCTTCATCTTCGTAGGTCAGAAAAATCCAACGCTCATTTAGACCCGATTCCAAGACTAAACCGCCCGATCGCCCCCTTTCTGTGGGAATATGATCGATAAATACTGGGTTAATTTCCTCTAACCAACGAGCGATCGCCAGAGATTTTTTACCACCGGTAATAACCACACCGGGGATCATGAGAGTGGAGGCTAAACCTAATTTTAAGGGAGAAAAGGCCTCTGGTAGGGAAAGAATCGGTATTCTGCGATCGCCAAAAAAGTTAACTAAATCAACGGCGGGAAAACGAGCAAAACGCCACTCTCGACCTAAAAATTGGTCTGGTAGGGGTTGCGGTGGAGGAGAGTCGATATTGATGGGGATTTGCCGTAATTCTAGCTGTTTTTTCAGAGCGTTAACGTGACGGGTTAACTCGATTTTGATCTGTAAATTTTGACCAGCGAGGAGAAATAAATTGGCGCATTGGGGGCGAAAAACTTGGATAATTTCCGGGGGGGAGACTTGACAAGCTTGCTCTAACTGTTGGGTTAACCAGTCGCTATTAGCTTGGGATTGGGGACAGGAATTTTCATAAATAAGATGACCGAGAGGATCGAAAATTAGCAATTGCCAGACTGTCTCAAGAGGGGAAGAAGATGAAGATTTATAAAAATCCGCTTGCCAAATAGTCATAATTCAGTCAAAAGCCACCAGTAAAAAGTCAAAAAATGGTCAGGAGTAGAGGTCAACTAAAAATTTTACCTTACCAAGACTTTAAAAATCTAGGAGCGAGACAAAAAAGGCTATATACTAGGGAAAGCTATAGCAAAACATATCGAGACAATGGAAGAAAATTGGCTAGAAATTGGGACAATAGTAGCACCCCAGGGACTGGAGGGAGAATTGCGAGTTTTATCGGTATCAGATTTTCCCGAACGTTTTCAGAAGCGAGGTATTAGGGGAATACAAGGGACCCAAGGGGGAGAAATCCGAGAAATTACGCTGCTCAGGGGACGTGAGCTACCGGGCAAAAATGTTTATGTTATCAAGTTAGAGGGGGTTGAAAATCGGGAACAGGCCCAAGCTTTGCGCGGATATAAATTATGGGCGAATAAACTGGAAAAACCTCGCCTAAAAGCGGATGAATATCATGTTAGTGAGCTAGTAAACTTGGAGGTTTATCATCACCTGACAGGAGAAAAAATCGGGGTTGTAGTAGATATTTTGTGGGCGGGTAATGACATTTTAGCAGTGCAACTAGAAGCCAATCTCGCCTCTGTTAAGAAAAAAAGCCCTTCCTCCGACTCAAAAGCCACGGCCCTGGTTCCCTTTGTCAAAGAAATTGTTCCACTGGTGGATCTGAAAGCGGCACGCATCGAGATTGCGCCACCACCGGGGTTATTAGAGATCAATTGGTCATAAACTTATTACTGAACTTCCCCCATACATATCTACTACAATAGCCGAAAACCTTTATCCATCAATGGATACACCCATTAACTTTTCTTGATGGAGCCATGTAATTTGTAACATTTATTAATGGACAAGAATTCTCTCCATTTGCTAGAATAGAGGTCATGTATATAGAAAAAGTTCCTAACCGTAATTACCCTCTCGCTGTTCTTCGACCAGATTCCTATCAAGAAGGAGATCAAGTCAAAAAAAGAACCCTGGCCAACGGCTCGACTGAGCTCACCGAACACCCTCTCAAAATTACCCGATGATATTATCGACAATAGATATCTTCAAAAATTATAACCCAATCACAGCTTGCTTTTAGCTTGTGTACTAACTGACTATTTATATGGCTGAAATGTATATCTATCGTTGCTAATTCAATTGCACTGAAAAAATATGAGACAATTAAAATCATTTTTACTTGGTTAGATTCCTTAACTAGAAAAACTTTTAGTATTAAGATAATATTATGGATAGGTCTGATCTGAAACTGGCTCTTAAAGGGGCAAGACTGTCAATGAGTGAAGACATTACCGCTCATTTTAAAGTGATTAGAAGTCTTCGTTTGTGCTATCATTTAGATGACTTAATTTTTCGTTCCACTAAAGTTAAAGCCAAAACCTGTAAATGCCATCATAACACCTGTAACCGACTAAGATTAAGAATTAGAAACCTAGTTGATGAACTACATCACAAAGTAGCTAGATTCTTAGTAGAAAACTTCGATGGGATTTTATTGCCGACATTTGAAGTATCAGAAATGGTCTTAAGGTCTGGAAGAAAAATCCAATCAAAGTCTGTTAGACAGATGTTAACTTGGTCACAGTATCAGTTTAAAATATTCTTAAGATCTAAGGCATTTGAGTACGAAAAAACCGTTATAAATTGTTGTGAAGCTTATAGGTCAAAGACAGGTAGCCGGACTGGTGAATTAATCGATAATTTGGGTGGAAAAAAAGTAATTAAATCAGAAATTGATGGGCGACAAATGGACAGGTATCCTAAGGGAGTACGGGGGTTCTTCCTTCTTGCTCTGGTAGATACACCCTCGTTCAAAGACTCTTTGAGCGTGCATTGTTAACCCATTAACAGAAATGTTAAGCTGTTCCTAATTCAAATTGCTTGTTGAAACGAGGCAAGAGGCAACAGTAAAGGGATTGGGGGAAATTCGGCTAATCCAAGAATAAGCGATTAAAATACGTCTTAGCTTAATCAATGTTAGCAAAAAAGTATCGGTATAAACAGAAATTATGTATAGTCTTGACGTTAATTTTCTTAAAGATCGCCATCTTAGCCAAACAGCCTCTAACTTCGAGGTTTCCACCGTTATTGACCGAAGTAAACAAATACCCCTGTTCATCGGTGTGGGAGTTGGGGCCGGATTATTGGCACTGACGGGATTACTCGGTTTAGCCGTCGGTTGGAAAACTGGCGAAGCTCAGGCCAAAATTCAGCAATTGGACGGGGAATTAGGTCAAGTACAAGTCCAAAGTAAAAAACTAGAAGATATCAGAGGGGAACTAAAGGCGGTAGAAGCAGAAAATCAAGCTCTGGTGGGTGTATTCAATCAGATTAGTTCTTGGTCAGCCATTCTCCAAGAAATTCGCCAACAAACTCCTCCTAGGGTGCAGTTAAATAGTGTGCAACAGGTGGAGGTTCCCGCGAACCCCAATCAAGGGCAACCCAATTCGGCTACGCGCTTAAAAATCAGTGGTTTTGCCAGTAATTACGAAGCAGTCAATGATTATCTCTTAACTCTACAAGCTTCTCCTTTTTTGCAGGGTAAGCAAACGGTGATCGAAAGTGCTGCCCTGGCCGATTTACCCGTAGAGGTGGACAATCAGTATAAAAATATTAATATTACTTTCCCCCAAGTGGTTCAATTTGTGATCACCGCCCAATTAAGTGATACTCCCACCACTCAACAACTGCCCAATCTGGTCAGGAATGGAGCGATCGGAGTTATCACTAGGATTAATACTCTCAAAAGCCAAGGAGCCATTCAACCATGACCTTTAACGAAGAATTTGAGAAGCTGAAATTAGAGGAATTTCAGGAGTATCCTATCGCTTTCGGGATAAATTTTACTCCCCGTAATAGTGGCATCGCTGCCGCTATGCTAGGTTTACTTGGCTCCCTCTATCTGCTTTTTAACTGGGTGATGCCCGCTTATGATACCTTGCAGCAACTGCAAACCGATGCCGCCGACAAACAACAACTGCTAGAGCAACAAAAAAGCCGTCTCGAATTTTCAGAATTCCAAAAAATCGAGAGTCAGTTACAACAACAAAAAGCTATGAAACAGCAAATACTCTCGCTTTTTGCTAGAGAAAGGGACTTAAGCACTATTCTCTTAGATGTTAGTAATATCTTTAAGTCTGGCGATGTTAAGCTGGTTAGTTTTCAACCCCAAGGACTAGAACCGGTGGTAGTCTCCGATGGTTCCCTCGGTAGTGAGGTTAATAATAAGCTCAAACGTCAAACTTTTAACGTCAAGATTCAAGGAAACTATGTTAACACTCAAGAGGTTATTCGGGATTTAGAAAGATTACAGCCGCTCATTTTGCTCAACAGTCTCAATACCCAGATGGAAAAGCAAGGATCGACGTTTAAAGTAGTTAGTACTGGCAACAATAAGGCCACTATCGTTCCCCAAGGCGATCGACCCGTGACCACGACTTTTCTTCTCAATGTAATTATTCCTCTCAGTGCCGCCGAATTAGCCAAGTTAGCACCACCCCCACCTCCTGAAGGTCAAACCCCCGCCGAAGGTCAACCCTCCGCCAGTCCGCGCCAATAATAGTCTTCAATCCGGTGTGAGTATTGCGTTTTTTGTCCGTTGAATCCCGTAATCGTTGAGGAGTGAAGTTAAAGTGAATCCGTCCCGTTATGCTCTGTTTATCCCCCCAATTGCCTCGTTTTTATTGATGGCTCCCCTGAGCGTCTTGGCCGAAACCGCCATTTCCTTCCATGGTTCAGAGTTAAAATCTGCTACATCAAAAATTGAATTTTCGCAAGAGTTTAGTCAAGAAACTTTACAAAAATCGCTAAATCAGCTTGTCCCTTCCAGCGCGGCCGTAGAAAAGGAAATCAGCGATCGCATTTTAGACAGTGAAAAACTACTTGCCCAAAGTGCGCCCCTTGTCCCCAATCCGGAAATTATCATTCAAGGCATACCTCAAGCCCCCGGCGCTCCCACCCTACCCCGGGCCGTCGCCCCACCAGTGGGAGATATTGCCATCTCTAATATCGATGCTAGTGCCGAAAAGATCAAATTTGATCGCAATATCACCGTACCTCGTGTTTTACTGCGGGAAGCTTCCGCTAGAGAAGTGTTAATGACCCTTGCTAACATTGCCGGTTATAACGTCGTTTTCACCAGCGCCCAGGGGGAAGCTAACGCCACTTCTCAGACAGTTTCCTTGGAATTTACTAACGAATCGGTGGAAAACATTTTTAACGCCGTGTTGTTAGTTTCCGGACTTCAGGCCAACCGTCAGGGTAAGACCATCTTTGTCGGGGCGCAATTACCCCAGGGCGCTCGTAATCTGATTAGCCGCACCCTGCGCCTCAACCAAGTTAAAGCCGTCGCCGCCGCCACTTTCCTCGCCACCCAAGGGGCAGAATACCAGCGTTTAGTTACCCAAACCGAGGATATCGTCGATCCCCTCACCCAACGGGTCGTCGGTCGCCGGGATGTTCCTCCCACCCTAGAGCCACTGAAACCCCAAAACACAGAAGGCTCAAAAGCCGCCCTACTTTTAACCGGTTTAAGAATTGCCGCCGACGAGCGCCTTAATTCTATCAATTTAATCGGGGAACCCCGACAAGTCCAGATCGCCACCTCCTTATTAACCCAACTGGATGCCCGTCGCCGTCAGGTGGTGGTTAACGTCAAAGTTATCGATGTCAATCTGCTCAATACGGACGAATTTCGCAGTAGTTTTTCCTTCGGGTTTAACGATGGTTTCTTCGTTCAAGATGGAGGGGCGGCAGTGCTGAACTTTGGTAATATGAACCCACCCACTAGCTCGACTGTAGGCAGACCGGGGGCTTTTGCACAGCCTGTTGTGCCGATTTTAGATATCATATCGGGGAGTACAAACGCGGATCTGGAAATAGCACCTTTTTTTGATGTTCAGAATGGCGCTTCCTTTGGCCGTGTTAACCAGGGACCGAATGACTTTGTAGGTCGCACAACACCCTATGCTCGTCCCAGTTTTGGTCGCACTGTTAACCCCTTCCAACCCGGTTTGAGTGATGTTAATATTGACCCAGAGACGGGAATAATAGAGTATGAATACAAACCCCCGACCCTATTTCAATATCCCCAAAAATTTCTGATGACCCTGCAAGCCTCAATTCAGACAGGAAATGCCAAGATTCTCACCGATCCCTCGCTGGTGGTGCAGGAAGGTCAACAGGCCACCGTGAAGCTAACTCAGAAAGTGTTGGTCAGTGTTACAACAACAATTGATACCAATGGCAATGGCAATGAGAGAACTACAACTCCTGTGTTTGGTGATGCTGGACTGACCTTAACCGTCGATGTGAATCAAATTGATGATAATGGTTACATCAGTTTAAATGTTGCGCCTACAATTGCCCAACCAGGTCCCCCGATTCCATTTGATAGCGGTGGGAATACAAGGAACCAATTGACTCCTTTGATTAGCCGGGATTTATTATCGGGTTTAATTCGTCTCCGGGATGGACAGAGTTTAATTCTTTCTGGGATTATCCAAGAAACACAACAAAGTTCTGAGACAAAAGTGCCGATTTTAGGCGATATTCCCATTTTAGGGGCTTTATTCCGCAGTCGGAAGAATACTAATAGTCGCAGTGAGGTGATTATTCTCCTCACTCCCAAAATCATCGAAGATACGGCCACCTCTACCCTCGGTATCAACTATCAACCGGGCCAAGATGCGGCGGAAGTGTTGCAGCGTCAAGGTTTCCCCGTACAACCACGACAGTGATCAGCTTTTTTCAGTAATCAGTAATCAGCTTCTGAAGCTTTTGCCTCTTGCATGAGTGCCTCTCCTGATAACTAGCCTATACTCAAAGGGGCTCTCCCAGGTTTGGTGGGTAAAATGTATTCTAAGATACAGTCTTGCGGGCGAGGGAGTGGAAGGAACCACTCCAGACACAGAGGACACAAAGATCGATCGCTACTATATAAGTTAAACTTATCACACAAAGTCGAGAAGAGCCAAGGATTTAGTCTAATAATAAGATGGAGCCGAATTCGCCGGTCTAAATATTCCTTTATCAGTTAAAAAAGCGAATAGCAACAGTCACCTATTTTAGGGTTTACTAACCGCCGATTCTAACATAGTGATTGTTCCCCGATTAGCATCAAATTCTACTGCAATACCGATGGGGATAGTTTCAATAATTTCTAAATGTCCGATAGTTAATCCTAGACAAGCGGGAATTTTTAAGGGTTGGATATATTCTCTGATTACTTCTTCTAAAGTTAAGGAACCATACTCACTATTGGCACTACAATTGCTACATTGACCGAAGATAAATCCAGCTAAATTATCGAAAATTCCCGCTAATTTTAATTGATTGAATAGTCGATCAACTTCATAAACATCTTCACCAATATCTTCTAAAAATAGGATAGCACCAGTAAAATCTGGTAGATAGGGAGAGCCAACTATTGAGGCTAAAGTGGTTAAATTACCACCGATTAATTGACCTTTTGCTTGACCTTTAGTAATAGTTTGAATGCGGTTTTTTACCTGCATTAAACGATTAGCATCATCGGGATCGGGAAGATTTCTAAAAGTTAACTTTTCCCCAGAAAATAAAACCTGTCGAAAGCTTTCAGTTTGAGCGGTGCGCCAACTAGAAAAGCCATTGGGAGCATGGAAAGTAACTAAACCAGTTTTGGCATAAATAGCCAATAATAAGGAAGTTATATCACTAAAACCACAGATGATTTTCGGATGACGACGAATTAAATCGTAGTCGAGATAAGGTAATAAACGAGCGCTGCCCCAACCGCCGCGAATTGGTAAAATTAGGGCAATATTATCATCAGCAAAAAATTGATTTATATCCGACGCTCGCTCCCTATCTTTACCAGCTAAATAACCATAACGATTTAAAGCGTGTTGACCAACTTTTGGGACTAATTTTAGGGCTTTAACTGCCTCGATAACTATGTTCAAATCATCTTCTTTGAAAGTTGCCCCCGCCGGACTAATAATACCCACTCCGTCCCCCGGTTGTAGATGTGGCGGTTTAATTAGAGGAAAATTACTGCTAAAAACTTTTCTAGGAATTAGGGAAAAACTAAGAGCAGTTAGGGCAGTAGTAGTGAGAAATTGACGGCGCTTCATCCTGATAGTTGTTAGAGAAATGGCTCTCTTGGATTTGGTGGGTAAAATGTATTCTAAGATACATTGCTCCTAGCAAGGGGGTGAAACGAACCACAAAGACACAAAGGACACAAAGATCGATCTATCCTACTATGTAAGTTAAACTTATCACACAGAACCTAGAAGAGCCGAGAAATTGCCAGGGAAATAAGAATTTAAGTAGGTAGGCGTTAAAAATTATCAGAAGCCCCCCTTATTAAGGGGGGATTAAGGGGGGATCGAGGGAAAAAAAATTTTTTCACAATTACCCCAGCTAAGAGGACAATTAATGTCCAAACCTGATATTTTTGGTTTCCTTCTAATGAGTTTAGTCGATTTTCTATTCCCTCAACTTTTCCCGTTAACACCGCTTGTCCTACCTTTAAATCCCTCACATCTTTTTGTAACGAATCGATTTTTCCCTCAATCCGCATCAAGATAGTTTCTAGGGAATAAGTAACCGTTTCCTGAGATTGATTCATTTGTTCAAGACTTTTTAGTTAATTGTTGCCCTAGAAAAGCCATTATGCTTCCGATTTTGCCATATCGCGAATGATATCGCCGCGAGTGACAATACCAATTACTTTGTGGGTTTCTTCCTCAATCACCGGTAAACGACGCACATGACGATCATACATTAACGAGGCCGCTTCTTTCAAAGGGCGATCAGCCGTGATACTAATAGGTTTATCGGTCATTACTTCCCCCACGGTTTGACCGAGAGCTTTATGGAGTAATTTCTCGTGACGGCTAGGATTTTGTAGATAGATGACGCTATCGAGGAGCATAATGTAAGGAGGAGCTTCTACTCCCGTTTCCTGCCACATAAGGTCAGTTTCGGAGATAACCCCAATCAGTCGTATATTGTCATCCACCACGGGTAAACCACTAAACCGCTTTTCGGCCAAAATCTTCACTGCTTCAGACAGAGAAGTGTTAGCGGTGACAGTGATGGGATTGGGAGTCATGATATCGGCAACTGTTTTCGTCATCTTAGGGACTCGCGATAATAATGCTTTCTCTCTCTATCTTATCATTAGGGTAATCAGTCGCCGCTTAATTATGACTATTCTTCAATCTTCGGCTGAGAAAATGGTATAACATAAAAAGGAAATGGGATATTAATTTAGTTAGTTGACAAGGAAAAAGAAAAATGATCGCTCAACCTCAATACCCAGAAAGAATGACCCCGGAAGAGTATCTAGAATGGGAAGCTACACAGGAATTGCGCCATGAATATATTGATGGGAAAATTATCGCCATGACTGGGGGTAGTCTGCCCCATAATGATATTACCTTGAATTTTTACACTGCTTTAAGACTTCATCTCCGTCCGCGAGGCTGTCGAGTCAATGTATCTGATGCGAAAGTCCAAGCTAATAATAGTCGTTATTTTTATCCCGATTTGGTGATTAGTTGCGATTTTAGGGATAGACAATCTCGTAATTTTATTCAACATCCACAAGTGATTATTGAAGTGCTTTCCCCTAGCACAGGAAACTATGATCGCACTAAAAAGTTACAATATTATCGTCAGATTCCTAGTTTACAAGAATACGTTTTAGTCGATCCTGAATCGATCAGTGTTGAGGTTTATCGTCGCGGTGAAGATAAAATTTGGTTTTACTGCGCTTATAGTCAAGGGGAAGAAATTATTCTATCTAGTCTCGATTTTCACTGTGCGATCGAGTTAATCTATGAAGGGATAAGTTTCGATTAAAGAAAGTTTACAAACAGGTCAAACCTTCCTAGAATTAAAATAAATACGTCCCGATTGTTTCGATAAATTCTATGTTACCGCCCCTATTAGTTCTTGATCCCTTGTTAGAAAACTGGTTACGAGAAGATCTCGGTAGAGGCGATCGCACCACCCAAGCAATTTTCTTCGGTCATGCTAAAATCGGTCAAGCCACTTGGATTGCCAAGGAAGCGGGAGTTATTGCCGGTTTACCCGTAGCTGAAAGAGTTTTTCAACTGCTTAACCCCACTATTCACTTTACCCCCACCGTTGCCGAGGGGGAATTCTGCCCCAAATCTAAAGTTATTGCCGAGATAGAGGGTTCCTTCGATGCGCTGTTAATCGGGGAAAGAGTCGCTTTAAATCTTGCCATGCGCTTGAGTGGGATTGCTAGTGAAACTCGCAAATATGTGGAGAAAATTGCCGATTTATCGACAAGATTGGTGGATACTCGCAAAACTACCCCCGGATTGCGAATTTTAGAAAAATATGCCTCCGGTATCGGTGGCGCTATTAACCATCGTTTGGGGTTAGATGATGCAATTATGATTAAAGATAATCATATTCAAGCAGCCGGCAGCATTGAGGAAGCAGTGCTTCGTGTACGGCAAAATATGCCCTATCCTCTCACAATTGAGGTGGAAACCAGTCAATTAGAAGAAGTGAATCAAGCCCTACAGCAGCAGGTAGAGATCATTATGTTAGATAATATGGATTTAGAGATGATGCAAACTGCTGTGGAGATGATCCGCAATTTTAATAGTAAAACCAAAATAGAAGCATCGGGAAATATTACCCTCGATCGCATTCGCAACGTGGCCGAAACAGGAGTAGATTATATTTCCACTAGCGCCCCAGTTACCCGTTCTACTTGGTTAGATATTAGTATGAAAATTGATTAAAAGGCTATATCAGTTATCAGTTATCAGTTGTCAGTTATCAGTTTTGATCACTGACTTCTATCTATTCTAACCTCGATCGCATCGCCAATATTTAAGTGTAATTGCTTTTGGGCGCTGCCACTATTGACGGCAATTTCTAACCCCCCGTGACTACCGATAAAAGCGACTATTTCCCCCGAAGGAACATCACTGTAGGTGTTTTTTGTGGGGATAATTTTTGGACCCAACTGCACTGACCAATTTTTTCCTTCTAGGAGATAATCGGGAATATTACTGATTAAATTGCCGAAAATGTCAATATATTGGATTTGTCCCCTCATTTTATCTTCCTCGATTTGCGGAACAGCGATCGCTAACTGTTGCAAGCTATCGGGATCAATAATCTCACCTAATATTTCTAGGGGTACTCCCTGGGCCAAATAAGCGGCCACAGCAGCAAAAATATCACGACCGTGAAAAGTAGTGCTAGGGTTAGGGGTGCGCCAATAGGAAGAATTATTGAGATTAACGGCAGATATAGCGGGAGATTGGCTTAAAATGCCACTAAATAAACCATTATCTGGCCCGACTAAATAACCACCAGCAAAACGAATCCCTACCCCGCGTCTTTTGCTTCCCACCCCCGGATCTATAACTGCCAGATGAATAGTGCCTTGGGGAAAATATTGATAGGCATTCAGGAGGATAAAACGACCAGCGTAAAGGTCTTGGGGCGAAATTTGATGATTCAGATCGATCGTGCGAGCATGGGGGGCAATTCCTGCGATTACTCCCTTGATAATGCCCACATAACCGTCCTGTAGTCCAAAATCGCTAGTAAGGGTTATTAGTGCCTGTTCCTTCATTGACTTGTCCCTAGGTTGGCCAACAGCGTTAATAAATCTTAATGGGAAATTCAGTAGCTAAAGATACAGTTCTCCAAGGAGAATGTTATGATTTAGATATAAGGTAAGTTAAGTCGCTCAAAAGTCTGTCCATCATGAACAAAAATCGTCAGCAAGTCCTAACACAGGCCACCGTCGCTCATAGAGAAACACTCCGCAGAAATTTGCAACACCGACTGGAAGTAGCTAGAGCGCAGGGAAATGAAGCTTTAGTGCGTCAATTAGAAGCAGAGGCGGCCTATTTGCACCTTCGTTAGATTTAATCGGTGTTTAGTCATAGTCTAGTTGTCGGTTTGTAGTGATCGGTATGCCGATCACTTTTTTTGGGCGAATTTTTTTTAATTGCTGATATCCTAACTGGCAATCCCTAAAATAGAAGAAACAGCAGTTTAGAGATCAAATAATTATGGCTTTTTTCCGACAATATATCGCCCCGCTCCTGACTATCTTAGTGTTTTTAGTGGCTCTGGTTGCCACTGGCATCCGGATTTTTTTGCCGGCAGATTTAGCGGCACCCGCTCCGATCGAGCCATCCCTGGGCATAATTTTCTCTTATCCTTGGCATGGCTAACCTTCCCGAAGATTATCGGCTGCGACTGGGCAAAATGGGCGATCGCTATCTACTCATTAATTTTCTCACCCGCAGCTATCAAGAATTTTTTCCCGAACAAAAAAACCTCTCCCATCTAGCTGATACAGTCAGACAGTTTTTTTGCCTTGATACTCCTCTGTGGATCGTCGAAGGACAACAAACGGCGATCGCTTGTCTCTGGATGGGGAGCGCCGTCGATCAGGTGACAGGCGATCGCTATGGTCATATTTTCCTAATTTACGTCGATCCCCAGCATCGTCGCCAAGGTATCGCCAGCGCACTAATCGATCGAGCTAAGGATTGGGCAAAAAGTCGCGGACAAACCCGCATCGGTTTACAGGTCTTCATCAATAACGACAATGCTCTCAATCTCTACCAAAATCTCGGCTTTCAAACTCGCTCTTTGCTGATGTGGAAAAATATTTAGAAACTTTTAGGAGCTGGTCGTCAGGAGACAGGATTCAGGAGACAGGAGACAGGAGATTATTTTATTTATTCTCCCCACACCCCACACCCTGGCCCTAGGAAAAACTTTTTGCCGCAAACCCTAATTATTGTCGATCAAGCGACAAAGGTTAAAATTTGGGAAACACTGCAATACACTGGCAGTCAACGTGGTAAAAACACGCTATTTTAGTAACCTATACTAATCGCGCTTTAGGAGTAAGCAGTTTTCATGGACTCCCTGACAACCCTCCAATGTCAAAACCTAACTTGTCTATCCTCGAACGCTCTCACTAATAGATTCTGTGAAAAATGCGGTACTCCTTTAGTTAAGCGCTATTTATGGATGATGGGTGATTGGGTGAGAACCTATTATCGTGTTGGTGAGCTAATTGATAATCGTTATTTGGTCAAACAACCACAAATTGTTCTTGATACTAAACCCGCGCAAGCACCCCAAGCACCGGAAGAACCTCCTAGCTGGCTCTCCCTCTACCTAAAATTGTTACCATTCCATCTCCATATTCCCCAAGTCTATGGCTATATTCCCAGTCCCGACGAACGCTTAGAAATGGACATCTGGCTGTTAGAATACGGCACTATTCCCCTCGATGAAACCGGAGAATTAATTTATCCACAACTATTGCCCACTCTGGCCGAGGTTTGGTCGCAAGCTTCCGATTTAAGGCAAATTCACTGGTTATGGCAAATGGCTAAACTCTGGCATCCCCTCCAGAAAAAAGCTGTGGTTTCTAGTCTGCTTAACCCTTTTCTGACGAGAGTGAATAATCAGCTGCTGCAATTGCTAGAATTAAGCAAAGACGAGGCTACCGCTCCCAATTTCAAAGATTTAGGGGCCTTCTGGTCCAGTCTGATCCCGACGGCAGCCGCTAATATTCAAGATTTTCTCGCATCCCTAACCCAAGAACTAGAATCCGGTGATCTCGATCGCCCAGAATCCCTGATCGCTATTCTCGATTATGCCCTACAGCACTACGGTGCAGGTCAAGAGCGCAGCTATGAGATTTTCACCTGCACCGATACCGGTCCGATGCGGGAACACAACGAGGATGGCTGTTATCCCCCAGCTAATCAGGCCATAACCCTGTCTAATGGTCAAAATCCCCTGGCGATTGTCTGTGATGGCATCGGCGGTCAGGAAGGGGGCGAAATCGCTTCTCAATTGGCGATCGAAACCCTGCCTAGGGAAATTAATCCCAGTCCCACCACTGATATGGAAGTCTATCCCGATAGTTACAGTCTTGTCCTCGAACAGGCGATTCGTGTCACCAATGATCTGATCAGTCAACGCAACGATCAGGAGTCAAGACAAGACCGCCGGCGCATGGGTACGACTCTAGTTATGGCCTTTGGCCATGCTCAGGAAATGTACGTTGCCCATGTGGGGGATTCCCGTATCTATTGGATTACCCCCCAGGGTTGTCATCAAGTGACGGTAGATGATGATCTCGCTTCTCGGGAAGTGAAATTAGGCTATCTCCTCTATCGTGATGCCATACAGTATCCCAACGCCGGGGCTTTGGTGCAAGCTTTGGGCATGAGTAGCGCCACTAATCTCCATCCCACTGTTCAGAGGTTGATTGTTGATCAAGATTGTGTTTTTCTCCTCTGTTCCGATGGTTTAAGTGATTATGATCGGGTAGAACAATACTGGGACAGTGAAATTCTGCCTCTTTTGCGAGGAGAGAAAACCGTGACGGCCGTGGGGGAAAGTTTATTACAACTAGCTAACCAGAAAAACGGTCACGATAACTCCACCATCGCCCTAGTTTATTGTCGGGTAGTTCCTGCGGCTGAAACTGTCAGGCCTTTAGTTTATGCTGAGGCCAAAGAACGAATTATTCCCCATCTTAATGACCAAGATTTTGATCACAACGGGGACACCGACCCCGGAGAAGAAGTGGTAACGGCAATACCCACTCCCTCCCCTGCATCTTCTTCGGTTTCTAGTCGTACTTTTCCCCCCGCGCTCACTAGCGTTTCACCCCCGATGGCAGCGATCGCTATCGGTGTTCTCGGTTTGCTGGCTGCGATCGCTTGGCAATTCTTGGGTCGTCATCCCGCTCCCAATCCATCGATTTCTCCCCCACCCGTCACCAGTCCCACGACCGGGACGACACCTTCCGCACCCGTCACCGATACCAATCCAGGGACGACACCTTCCGCACCCGTCACCAGTCCGAGTCCCACGACCGGGACGACACCTCCCGCACCCGTCACCAGTCCGAGTCCCCCCAATGCTTCCCCTAACTAGGGTTTGCGGCAAAAAGTTGTTCGTGGGAACAGGGTGTGGGGTTTTACCTGAAGATTAATCGGCTTGTCGGGGGTTGCCTGAGCGAGTTAAGATAAAATGCCTGATTAACTGCCGAGTCTATCCTATGGTTGATGCTGCGACGTTCTCCTCCGACACCTCCGCGATCATTGATGCCTTTGAAACGCCTCTAGAGTTTAACTTTCAACTGCCGGATCCCGAAGATGAAACTATCCAAGATCATGACTTTCAGCAGCAACTGGATTCTTTTTGGAAAGTTTGCGATCGCTTTGATTTGCAAACAGAAATCTGGCGGGGGCGAATTTTGCGAGCTATTCGCGACCGGGAGAAGCAAGGCGGTGATAGTCGCGGTACAGGCTTTTTAAACTGGTTAAAACAGCGAGAAATCACTAAAAGTCAAGCTTATGCTCTGATTCAATTGGCTAATAGTGCCGATACTCTCCTCGCAGAAGGACAACTGGATCCCGATAGTATCAATAATTTTAGTAAACGGGCCTTCGTAGAAACGGCCAAATCCGCCCCCGAAATTCAAAAATTAGTCAGTGATGCAGCCCGACAAGGGGAGAGAATTACTCGTCGGGAGGTGAAACAATTGGCCGATGAATGGACGGCGATGAGTTCAGACTTACTACCCGATGAAGTGAAGGAAAAAGCCAGCGATGGCAGTTTACCGGCGCGTCATCTCGCTCCCCTAGTGAAAGAATTAGAAAAGTTACCCGATACTCATATCGACACTCTCCGTCAAGAAATCGCCGCTAATCCCGATGTGGACACGGTAAAATTAATCACCTCGGAAGCACGCAGTTTAGCTAAATATCTCGACGCGGCGGCCCAAGTACAAACTCTCCGACGGGGTAATTTAGATATTGAAATGGCTCTAGAAGAAGCTTTGCGCGTCGATTGTCTAAATACGGCGGCGGATCTGGTTAAACAAGCCACACAATTAGAGCAGGCTGTGGCTAAACTTTATACTACTTGGAAACGTTTGGGTAGTTTGTCCGATCGCCTCTATGTGGATACAGGAGCAAGTAATCCCCATCTGCGATCGATGTTAACCTGTTTAGAAAGTTTAACCAGTGAAGTGATCGAAGTAGAACTGGATGAGGGTGGGCAAAAAACGGTACGTTTACGCATTATCAGCGATGGGGGAAGTTAGATGCTTTGTTGAGTATTGGGGTTTTAGGGTTTTAGCTGAAATTCCCCATTTCCCCATTTCCCCATTTCCCCAACGGCTTGCTGCTATAATCTCTGAATATCCTCAAATTTTATGAAAACTTATTAACAGATACTTGACTTTATGCTAAAAATCAAGGAAAAAAAACCAATAATTAGCATCGGTTCCATAACTGCGGCGATCTTGCTCAGTTTAACCCTAATTCCTGCCGCTATGGCCAAGGATGTACTTCTGAGAGTGGGCATTGTCCAACGTTTTGGCGATGAAGCCAAGGAAAAATTAACCCTGAGCAGTACCAGTGGTGATAATCTCACCCTGCGCGTGGTAGGAGAAGATGGCCAATCCCAAACCCTGCAAACCAATCGCCTACAATTAGAAGTTATTCCCCGTCCCCTTGCTTCTCCCATCCTCCAAGAAAAAGTCATTTTAAGCGACCACGCCACCTTTGAAACCGCCGAAAATAGCGCCAAAAATTGGGCAAAAATGGGCATTAAAGTGGAAATCACCCAACCCGGACGCTGGCAGGTTTGGGCAAAGCGAGAAGTTTATGAAAATCCCCTAGTGCGACATTGGTTGCTGACCAGTTTGCAAGCCAAAGGCTACAATCAACCCTATATTAATAGTGTTTTACTCAAAGAAAAGCCGCAAGTTTCTTTCCAAATCAACGGGGTGCGCTATTTTCCCAAAGAATTGGAAATCGAGAGCCAAAAAAACCTGATTCAAGTCAGCCATAGCCCCGATCAGGTACGTTTGTACGGTGGGACTATGCGCCTACAGCCCAACGCCTACGGCACTTTTACCCTAGTTAATAACGTTCCCCTTGAAACCTACCTGCGTGGGGTTGTCCCCCACGAAATCGGTCATGATGCCCCAGAAAGTGCCACCCAAGCGCAAACTATTATCGCCCGTACCTACGCCCTCCGCAATCTCCGCCGTTTTCAAGCCGATAATTACGAACTCTGTGCCGATACCCATTGTCAAGTTTATTATGGATTGACGGGAACTAATCCCCGGGCTGATCAAGCGATCGCAGCTACCCAAGGCCTGGTTTTAACCTACCAAAATGAGTTAGTGGATGCCCTTTATTCCTCCACCACCGGCGGGGTAACTGCCCTCTTTAGTGATGTGTGGGATGGGGAAGAAAGACCTTATCTCCGGGCAGTGGTGGACTCCCCTAATCGAGTCTGGGATCTGTCGAAACAATCCCTCGCTAATGAGACAACTTTTCGCCAGTTTATTAATCTTAAAGATGGTTTTAATGAGACAGGCCGACGGGTTTTTCGCTGGCAAAAACAAGCTTCTTTAGCTGATTTGAGTCAAGACCTAGAAACCTATCTAACACGGCGAAAACATCCCCTGGCCGACTTCCAGAAAATCCAATGGATGGAAGTGACTAAACGCTCTCCTTCCGGTCGGATTCTGACTATGACTATTCAAACCGATAAGGGGATTTTGGAACTGCATAAAAATGAGGTGCGTAGTGCCTTAGGACCGCCTCGCAGTACCCTATTCTACATCGATCCTATCTACGATACCAATCGACAGATCCAGGGTTATAACTTTATTGGTGGCGGTTTCGGCCACGGGGTAGGATTAAGTCAATTTGGTTCCTATAATTTAGCCCGTTTGGGTTGGTCTCCTGAACAAATTCTCGCTTTCTATTATCCCGGTACCACCATCCAACCTCTCAATAATTCGATTATCTTTTGGCGAGGAAATTAATCAGTTATCAGTTATCAGTTATCAGTTTCTGAAGGCAAGAGGCAAAAGGCAAGAGAAAGGCTCTGACAATTCTCCTACCTAAAAAGATGATTAGAAACTAAGTAGAGCAAATATTTGACTAAAATTTACATCGGTAAACGCTGAATATCTCGGTTAGAACCAATTACCACCATGGCTAAATCCTTGTGTAATCTTTCTTGGGGATTGGGGTTAATCTTGAATTTTTCCGCATTACCGACAGCGACAATATTTAAACCATAACGATTACGAATTTCTAACTCTGCTAGGGTTTTACCGTGAAAAGCCTCCGGGACTTTTAACTCGACAATACTATGTTCGGGATCGAGATCAAATCGTTCTAAAATTGATGGTCTAGTTAAACGGTGCGCTAACTCACAACCGGCATCGTATTCGGGAAACACTACTAAATCTGCGCCAACTTTTTTGAGTAATTTTCCATGGATTTCTGTGGAGGCTTTAGCGGCGACAAAATTAACCCCTGCTTCCTTACAATTGAGAGTAGTAATGATACTTTCTTCCACGTATTTACCAATAGCGACAATCACCGTATCGGTTTCAAAAATTCCCGCTTCTCGCAGAGCGTTAGGTTTGGTAGAATCAAGTTCGATCGCATTATCTACTATTCGATCAGATAACGCTTGTGCTACTAATCCTTCGTCAATATCTGTCCCTACCACTTGATAACCTTGTTTGCGTAGGGTTTCACAAACGGCTCGCCCAAATCTGCCTAATCCGATGACGGCAAATTGGCGATTTTGGGGACGCATACTACTAAAAAATTTAATTGATTGCATAAGAAGTTAAACTGTTACGCATTTAAAATGCTAGTGTCAATGAGTGAGGAGACAAGAGAAACTGATAACTGATAACTGATATTAATTATCCCACTAAAAGGTTTTCTTCGGGGTAATTAATAACTGTTGGTTTCGGATCGCCGATAATGGCCGCTATTAAAAGTATAACTCCTACCCGTCCAAGATACATCATAAAAACGATAATTAACTTAGAAATCGGTGATAAAGCGGCGGTTATTCCCATAGATAAGCCGACAGTTCCAAAGGCAGAAACTACCTCGAAAAATAGTTGAATCATTTTAAAATCTGTCTCCACAAATGAGATAGCTAGGGTGGAGATAATAATCGCTATAACTGAACCAAAAACCACCGCCATTGACTTTAAAATTAACGGCATAGGAATGCGTCTTTGATAAAGAGTCACTTCTTCACGTCCCCGTAAAACCGAGCGGGTACAGTTATATAAAATCCTAAAAGTTGTGGTTTTAATACCTCCCCCTGTACCGCTAGGACTGGCTCCTATAAACATCAAAGCCATGGTAATTAATAAACCTTCTACGGAAATTTTACCAATATCAATGGTATTAAATCCTGCTGTTCTCGATGTTACCGATTGGAACCAAGCACCCAGCAATTTATCTTTCAGTGATAAATTAGCCAAAGTGTCACCATTTCCCTGTTCAGTAAATAGGAAAGCCAATGTTCCTATCACTAATAAAAATATAGTTGTGCTGATAGCAACTTTATAGTTAAGAGAAAAAACAAAGCCTTTTCGTTTATATTGAAAGCGGTAAATAAACCAAGTGTAAAACTCGATAATTACCTGATAACCGATACCTCCAAAAATGATCAGTCCTGTGATAGATAAGTTAATAATAATTGAAGAATGATAGGACATCAAGTTATCTTTAAACAAGCCAAAACCCGCATTATTCCAAGCACTAATACTATGAAATAAAGATAACCACACTGCATATCTAAAATCATACTTTTGGGCGAAGACAGTTAACATAACAAAAGTTGCTGTTAACTCAAAAACTAAAGTAGTAGCAATCACTGATTTCATTAAACTTTGACTACCTTGTAGGAAAGGTCGATCAAAAGATTCTTGAATTGCTAACTTCTGTCTCAGGTCAAATTTTCGCCCAATTAATAACATTAAAAAAGTGGTAGTGGTCATATATCCCAGTCCACCCACTTGAATTAATAAAGCGATAAATAATTGACCCCAAAAAGAAAAATAAGTACCCGTATCTACCACTGCTAAACCCGTGACACAGACAGCAGAAGTGGAGGTAAAGAGGGCAACAATTGGATCATTCCAAGTGCCGCTAGTGGTAGAAACAGGCAACATTAACAGGGAAGTTCCCGCTAAAATTACCGCCATAAATCCCAAGCAAATTGTCCGGGCAATCGTCATATAAATTCCTTAGTGAAAGTAGCTAAGAGAAGAATGTTTTTGGGCTAACACTTCTTGATAAACTAACTGTAAGCGATCGATATTTTTGCTAAGAGTGTAAGAGTCTAAAACTCTTTGACGGGCTTTTTGACCTAAAATTGTGGTTAATTCGGGATGATCTCGTAATACAGGCAAGAGAGTTTTTAATTGGGTAATTAGTCCTCTAGTATCTAGAACTATTCCCGCACCTTTTAACACTTCCCCATCGGCACCCACATCCGTAGCCAGACAAGCAACACCGCAGGCCATCGCTTCCAAAAGGGAAATCGATAAACCTTCCACTAAAGAGGGTAAAATAAAGCCGTCAACCCCGCGCAGAATTTCAATTCGTTTATTTTCATCGCCGATAAAACCTAACCAGATAATACCATCTTCTTCCCCATAAAAAGGTTTAAGGGAAGGAGTCAACGGACCATCGCCAACAATGAGCAGTTTGCATCTACCCCCTAAATTGGTTTTTTTCCAAGCTTTCAATAAAGATTCTACATTTTTCTCCGGCATGATCCGACCGAGATAAATAAATAAACAATCGGCATTATATTGCGCTTTAATATTCGATGGTCCTGGACAATACTTATTAATATCAACCCCATTGGGAATAATTGCTAATTTTTCTTCGGGAACTCCCAATTTAACTAAAAAATCCCGTTGAGAGGTGGAAAAAATAATTACCTTATCGTAATTAGCTAAAAAAGGGGCGTGTAGTTGGTAGGTTAATAATTGGGTACTAGAGATGAGATTGCGAATTTTACTATCAAAAGCCGGGTGAAAAGTCGCCACCAGAGGCAAATCTAAAGACTCACAAATTTCCGGTAGCAGAAAATCGAGGGGAGACAGGGGTAAGGACGCATGAACTAGATCGGGTTTCAGTTCCCTGAGTTTATCCTGTAGAACCCGACTCGATTTCAGGGTGGGAATAGTATAGACTTGGGAACTATAGAGACGTGGCAGGGTGATTTCGTCGTAAAAGTCGGGCCAATCGCTTACGGTGGGTTTTTCGGAAGAAAAATGCAGAAAACTGACTTGATAATCTCGATCGAGCAGGGAATTAGTCACTTCTCGCCCATAGGTAACGTTACCGCAAAAAGGAGATTTTTTTCCTAACCAGGCAATGTGCATTGAGATTCTCTTAAGAAAAAGTTAATTTAGCCAAATATCAGCTTACTAAATTAACCGTAAAATTAAAAGCGAATAGAGTACCTAAGCAAAATTAATTACCCATCTAAGTCCTCAGCTAAAAATTGCCTTTTGCAAGAGTGCCTATTTGATAGTTAAAATTCTCGGCTTTTTACTGATTCACCGAGGACTTGCGACGACGACAGCGTTCTGAACAGTATTTGACCTCATGCCAACAGTTTTGCCACTTTTTGCGCCAAGTAAAGGATAAACCGCAAACGGGACAAATTTTACTGGGAAGATCGGACTTCGAGAGCTGACGTGCCATGATTAAAATTAAAAAGTCAAAAACTGCGCCTTATCTATGAGTGTAGATGAAAATAATCCGAGTTCCCCACTCGATCGCCTGAGAATTATTTTAGTTGAACCTGCAGGAGCCTTAAATGTGGGTTCCACTGCCAGAATTATGCGGAATATGGGCTTAAGTCGCTTAATTATCGTCAATCCCGCCTGTGATATCCTTGCAGAAGAAGCGCGACGCATGGCAGTACACGGAATTGAAGTCCTAGAAAACTGTTCACAGGTAGCCACCCTTCTGGAAGCTTTGCAGGGTTGTCATCGCATCATTGCCACCACCTCGAAACCCCGTCACCTGAATACTCCCCTCGAAACACCCCGGACCGCCTTACCCTGGTTACTCACCCCTAACCTAGAATCGGCCCTAATTTTCGGGCCAGAAGACCGGGGTTTAAGTAACAGCGAACTGAACCACGCCCAGCGTTTTGTCGGTATTCCCGCTAATCCTCAATATTCCTCCCTTAATCTGGCCCAAGCGGTGGCGGTTTGCTCCTACGAACTGTACCAAATGGCGACGGAAAATAGGCTCGAACCCCCGTTAGAAATGCTCCCTAATGCCACTTTTGAGGCTCTAGAAGGCTATTATCAGCACTTAGAGAGCTTTTTGCTCAAAATTGGCTATCTTTACCCCCACACCGCCGCCGCTAGGATGGAGAAATTCCGGCAATTTTATCATCGGGCCCGGCCCACGGTGGAGGAATTAGCCCTGCTGCGGGGTATTATCGGTCATATTGAAAGTATCGGGCAACTTTTTCTCGGTCTTGATAGTCTCAAGGGCAAGAAAAAAAATTCTCCTAGCGACCGATAATAAATCTGGATACCCTTGAGGAAAACCGTGACTCGTCAAGTAACTCGTCGTCCTAGTAAAGTTCAATCTGGCCCGGAGTCCCCTAGGCCCATGGACTTAAACAATAACAAAAAGCCTGTACCGGTTAAAAGGACAAAAAAACAGCGTAAACCCAACCTAATCGCTTCTTTTCTCCTTCAGGTTCTTCGCTTCTCTATCCTTGGTGTCGGTTTAGGTGCGATCGCTGGTACGGTTTTAACGGTGGTGGATCCGAGCAAATTACCCCTACACCCAAAACCCACCGCTACTAATTCCCCGACTCTCAAACTCGTCACCCCAAAACCGACCACCTTAGTCTTAAACGAAAATCTCAGCAGCCTTAACCAGAAATTACAGGCTTTAGCGGTCAAATATCCGAAATTACAGACGGGAGCATTATTTATTGACCTTGATAACGGTGCTTACGCTAATTTTCGCGGAGATACTATTTTTGCTGCCGCTAGTACGATTAAAATCCCGATTCTGGTGGCCTTTTTTGAGGATGTGGACGCGGGGAAAATTCGTCTCGATGAAACCCTTGTGGCCACTAAGGATGTCCTGGCCAGTGGGTCTGGGGATATGCAGTATCTAGGATTGAATAAAACCTATACTGCCCTAGAAACCGCCACTAAAATGAACGTAATTAGCGATAATACCGCTACTAATATGTTAATTAAGCGCATGGGCGGCAAAAAGGCTCTTAATCAGCGTTTTCAAGCTTGGGGTTTGACCAGTACGGTAATTAATAACCCTTTACCAGACTTGGAAGGAACTAATACCACAAGTCCGAGAGATTTGGTGACAATCTTAGGAAAAGTTAATCAAGGGGAATTACTTAGTTTACGTTCCCGAGATCGTCTATTGAATATTATGCAGGAAACGCGCACTCGCACCCTGCTGCCCCAAGGTATCGAGAAATCCGCCGATATTGCCCATAAAACCGGTGATATTGGCTCAATGTTAGCGGATGCGGGGATTATTGATATGCCCAACGGGAAACGCTATCTAGGAGCAGTGATGGTCAAACGTCCCCACAATGATAGTAACGCTAGGACTCTGATTCAACAAATATCGCGCACGGCCTACCAACACTTTAAATGGTATCAAACTCAACCCGCAGCCAAACCGCAACCAGTCGCCCAGTCTTCTCCCTCTCCTAGTCCAGTCGTTATTCCTAGTCCGGGTAATTAGGGTTTGCGGCAAAAAGTTTTTCGTGGGGGTAGGGTGTGGGGT
>NZ_JAQMSY010000006.1:0-4961 GCF_028329095.1 Microcystis sp. CS-574 | reverse complement strand
TGTGCATAGCTTTCGGACTTTGTTGGAAGACCTGGGGACAATTTGCTTGAATACAGTGGAATGTACGATTAGGGAGGGAAGTTATCGTTTTTCTAAGATAACTCGACCGACCCAACTGCAACAAAAAGCGTTAGATTTATTAGGGGTTTCCCTAATTTGTACCCAGTAACGGGGCGGCGGAAATTCTTTTAATCCCTCCTACAGCACAGGTTATGGCCTTTTGTCAACAGGGAAGTCCAGTAATAGGTAAGAGATAAGAGTAGGGCTAATTCCGGAATTAGCCCTACTTTTTTAGGTTCCAACTAATCCTATTTGACCTAATAGGTAAGGCAGAAATACTTATTTCTGGAACCGTCCAGAGATAGAGTTGTTTCCAACTAATCCTATTTGACCTAATAGGTAAGGAAAGAACGGTTATATGTCAAAATATACCGTTTCTAAACTGTTTCCAACTAATCCTATTTGACCTAATAGGTAAGGTGGGGTTTCCGGTCATTACGAACCCCGAGGCGATTGCGTTTCCAACTAATCCTATTTGACCTAATAAGTAAGGATTGTCCACCACCTAGAATTAGATTCGATAAAAAGTGATTTCCAACTAATTCTATTTGATCTAATAGGTAAGGGATAAGAGTAAGGCTAATTCATTAATTAGCCTTACTCTTTATGTTTCCAACTAATCCTAATTTGTCATTAATTTTGCTTAGGTACTTAACTATAAACGGGATTATTTCGGCCAAAGTTTTTGAAATTTTCCCTCTTGACCATTATTCTCGTCTAGAAAACCTAGAAAATAAGCACAATCATCAGAGTCATCAGGAAAAATTGTTAATAATTCTAGATATTTATAGGTGTCTTTCGGTCTTTTTTTGCCCTGTTCAGTAGTGATAATATTCACAAGGGGATACATTCGATGCCAAAGACGACCAACTTGATTGATATTTTTTGTTACTATTCCTGTCACCGAGGTTTTATAGATACTTAAATTATCCAATTTTTGATAGGCTTTGTGAAGCCATTTTATGGCTAGAGAATCATCTTTATCTTCGGCAATTCTTCCCCAAACCTCGACATTTTTAGGATGCCAACTTTCTCGCCAGTTAGCACTATTATCGGGAGTTATGGAGATATTTTCTTGTAAGGACATCCATTGTTTAGCAATAGTGCGAACATCTTTGATAAAGGGATGAACATGAGTTAAATCTCTGACTTTCTTATCGTTGATTAAAGAACTTTTATCCCCCCATTGCCAATGACAGCCAATTAAGGGTTTATTGGGATAATAATCCTCATAGAAAATACTATGATCTGCTCGTCGCCATGATTTACCAAATCCTCCTAATAACATGGCAAAACGAGTGAGAAAACAAATTAATTTTTTTAAGCATTCTTGCTGGTTTTCGGGGAGAGATTGGGATTGGGTGAGAATCCAGCGTAATTCTCCTGTTACTGTGTAGGTGGGTTCCTTGTAACCCTTGGCAAAGGTTCCTAACTCTAGAGATTTGACACAAAAATCGACCGCTAGTAAACCTTGGCTTGCTTCTCCGTCAATTCCTCCAAATAGCTGATTAACTAACTTTTCGGCATTTTTAGCATCAGTTAAACCGCCAAAAATACGCAAGGCATGACCGCGAATTGCTCCTCGAAAAATATTGGGTCGAAATTCCCTTGCACCATCGAGGCTTTTAGGAGCCATTCCTTGCCCTTTCAGAAAACATTTATATAAAGGTTCTTTTGAAGATTTAATGTCTTTTGGTAAGCCATAACCGCTACTAACACGGCATCCTAGACCAGATTCTAAAGCTCTTTCCCAGATAGTCCAAATCTCCTCCCAATCGGGTTGTTCTATTGAGGTAGAAATGCCAAATTTTAGGGTAGGTTGATAGAGAGAAATTAAAGCAAAACCACTTTCTCCACTGGGTTTTTGTCGAGTGTTTGGGGTTTTTACTTGCCATCCCTGTTGCGGGTGAACAATATCTAAAAGATTTTCCGTCCAATCATTAACGGGATAACCGCCATGGAAGCGCAAAAGACTAGGGTTATCGCTATCTTTTTCGAGGTGATAACGTTGTTTTTGTTCGGGGGTGCAAGCTTGACAAAAGGCTCCTTTCATGCTGGAACCGGGATAAAATGGTATGCCATAAGCACCCATTACAGGCCGAATTATTCCTTCATCTTGTCCCCCATTAGTGACGAATCGCCACGATATTTGATATTCTTTGGTTTTTACTTCTTGACCAAATTGGGGAGGATTTTCATCGACTCGTTCTATCCATTCCTTTACCCATTTTTGGCTATCATTTTCATCTTTTTTAGAGTCAATATATTGTAATTGCGATCGCCCTTTGGTTTGTGCGCGAAACATCAGGGGGATTTTGTCACCAATATCGGGAATATTAACCATATAATTTATCGCTCCTTTGTTCCTTTATATCTTTGAGTCCACCAAACTAAACAATCGCATAGTTGCGTTAAAACAGCGAGGGTAATTCTCTGGTCTTCTAGCTTTAATTCCCAGAGTTTTTCTGCCATTACTTGAACAGATTCGGTATCATTTACCTGTACGGTATCGTTAGGGATAGGAATCCCAGCTTCTGCCATGGTTTCGACTAATTTATCCCAAGTTTCTTTCCAGTATTTTGCCTTATTGGTTTCCTTAGATTGTAAGCGCAGATGTTCACCCCAGAATCTTTCTAGTCCATAGGAAACGGATTCACGCATTTTAAAAGATTGATTGAGAGAATCTCGGTCTCGTAGTTTGGCAGCGAGAACTAATTTCTGAGCAATGCGATCGAGATTGTATTCTTTCCAAGCCATAATATTAGATAAAATGTAATTATTGATTAGCGTAGTTTAAAATAGTAACTTGGCAACGACCAAAACCGATAGATTCTAATCCTCCGAAATATAATTCTTTTTGGTTTACCGATTCTCCAAAAGGTTGCCATCCTGTTTCTTTGCAAGCAATGGGAAAAACTAAAATACTACCCACGGGTAAAGCTTCCACATTGAAAAAAGCTCCTTTTTCTGTATCCACTTTTTTCTGATCTTCTAGTAGTTTAACCCGGCTTTGTCGGTAGAGTGCCATATCGTGCAGCATGGATATATCGTTATCATCAACGACGACTAATTGAGAAGCTTTTAAATCCGCTTGCGGGGGAATCCAGGGGGAAAGCTCCTCTAAGTGTTCAATTTCGAGAAATCCTAAGTTAAAAAATAAAACTTTGCTATTGCGGTTAACTCCCTGCACTACTCGCGCTTGTAAACTAGGGGAAGCAGTATAAGGATTGGGTACTTTTGCAGACATTCCCGTGATTTGTTTATAGCGTTTTAATAATAGGGGAGAAGTAACCCAAACTATCGGCTGCCCCGGACAAAATACCGGCAACCAAACGAGGGAAGCATATTCAAATTTAACTTTTGCTTCGGTGGTTCCTCCGTCTTCTTGTCCTGGGATTGTTTCGTGTCCGTACCATGTACGTTTTTCATCTATATTGTTCATATCGGCACGAAAACGGCCGCGAATAGAACTACCGGGGATAATTGCTGTTTGGGTGAATTGGTCACGAAAAATGAGGTTAAGATTACCCGTTTCTTCTCCTGCGGTTGCTCCCACATGAAGGGGTGCTAAGGTTTCAAGTATGCCATAACTTTTGTGATACATTTTTTGGTAAAAGTGAGTATTTTAGATGCTTAGGGATTATTCTAAACTAGGTTAACATTAATGTCAGGATTTTCTAAGATTTTGTTAATATTTTATCGTGGTATTTAGGCTATTAGGACAGCACAAAGCTATAGATTTATTCCTAATCAATTGCAACACCCTTTAATAATTCATCGATTTCTTTAGCCATTTCCTCTGTGTAAGGAGTGAGAGAAGAAAGGTTTTTAAAGGCATCTTCTACCAAAAAATCTAAAAACATACGCAGCATTTTATTTTTGCTAATTTTTGAGCTTTGATTATTACCACTTTTTCAATAATCTAATAAAGCTTTTCGAGGAAATCTAGTTTTTAGTTTTGCCATAGCTATCACTTATTCTCGTCTCATTTACCCTACTCAATAATTATAGGCTTTATTTGGCAATATTTTCTAAGGGTAAGGCTAATCCGCAGCCCCAACGTTTGAGAGAAACCCCTTCGGTGGGGAACCAAGATTCCTGCCAATTTTGCCAAGATGGTAAGGGGTTTTTTAAGCGATAAACTGTTCCTGCGGGAACTGCATAACGTCCCCTAGATAAGCGCTTAACTTTATCTTTTCCTCCGAATCGATAACGATAGTTTATTGGTCTTTCGGTGTTGATGGTTTCTAATTGCCAATCACTGGGATTGCGAGTTGATAGGCGATTTGTTCCCCAGATTGCGGCAGTAATGAGGGCAAAATATTGACCGACATCTTGATTAAATAAAGTTTGGAGATGGCTGCTTAGTTCAAGTGATTTAACTGCCACTAGATGGGATTCTCCACCAAAGCGATACCAGCCATTTTCTAGGGGTTGATTAGCTAAATAAACTAGACAAGCATCTGGATGTAACTGGACGGCATTTTCGAGGAATAATTCTCCAGTTTTTACCTTTCTTTGCTCCTCTAACAAACGCGGATGGAGATGGGGATGATATTGCCACGGAGAACCATAGGCTTTTTGAGGATTATACCATTGGTTGATAGGAATCCAACTATCTCGATCGAATTTTCCCTCAATTTGTTTACTGTCTTTCTCTTGCCATTTTTCTTGCCATGTTAAGGTGTGTTGAATTTTTCCATTGTCGTTATTTTCTTGGTCTTGAAAATAATTTGCGAGGGGTTTTTTAGCCAAATAAATAGGGTTTGCTGAATAAATCTAAAAACCTTGTTGGATAAGGCTTTTAGACTTTTTTTCCCTGAAAAAGTGCCTACCATTGGAGTGATTGGGGGGAAAATTTAGGGATTTTTTCCCTGAAAATTAGGTAATTGACCACCTGA
>NZ_JAQMSY010000086.1:0-7777 GCF_028329095.1 Microcystis sp. CS-574 | reverse complement strand
TCCCCACTTCCCCACTTGCCTCTGAGAAAAAAAAATGCTACGATAAAACCAAATCGGGCTTCTACGTTGGTGACTGCCTTTCAAGTTTTTTGATCTATGCTTGATTGTGATAAGGGAGCAAGTAACCAATCCGTGTGGTAGTAAACCGAGCTTGTACTCGGAAACAGAAACGCGGAATATAAGTTCCCACCTGGTTAACCCAGGTCATAAACTTAGGTAAAACGGCGTAGCGGTCTTTTCAAGTTTTTCGAGCATATATAGGCCAAATTATGGGGAGATTTCCTGTACTTCCTTAGTTTTGCCCTCTTGGTTGGTCAAAAAAGCCAGTATCTATATTTTTTTCTAGGTTAAAGACTACTGTTTTCGGTAACGCTTGTCACCGCTAAATTGTGACAATCCGGACTACACTAGGGAGAAATTTATGAATTATTGTTAAGCAATGACTGAAAAACAGCCAAGAGTTGTTATCATCGGCGGCGGATTTGCGGGTTTATACACGGCCAAAGCCCTAAAAAACGCCCCCGTTCATGTTACCCTCATCGATAAGCGAAATTTCCATCTTTTTCAGCCCCTCCTCTATCAAGTTGCTACTGGGGCGCTGTCTCCGGCCGATATCTCCTCACCTTTGCGCTTAATCCTACGGGGCCATGACAATACAGATATTCTCCTCGATCATGCCATAGATATAGATCCAGTCAAGGGAGAAGTGATCTTGGAAGATCACCCACCGATCGCCTACGATCAATTAGTTATTGCCACGGGAGTCAGTCATCACTATTTTGGCAATGATCAATGGCAGCCCTACGCTCCAGGGTTAAAAACCATTGAAGATGCAGTAGAAATGCGTCGTCGCATCTATCTTGCTTTCGAGAAGGCCGAGAAAGAAATCGATGCCGAAAAGCGGCAAGCTTTATTAACTTTTGTGATTGTCGGTGGCGGACCGACGGGGGTAGAATTAGCAGGAGCGATCGCTGAAATTGCCCACGGTGCGCTTAGGTCTGATTTTCACCAGATTAACCCCACAGAAGCGAAAATTTTGCTTTTAGAAGGGATGGAGCGGGTATTACCCCCATATTCACCCGATTTATCCGCTAAAGCTGCCGCTTCTCTCACAAAATTAGGGGTGACAGTGCAAACTAACAGCATCGTTACCAATATTGTTGAAGGTTGTGTCACCGTCCGTCAGGGAGAAAAAACCACAGAAATCGCTGCCGAGACAATTTTATGGGCAGCAGGGGTAAAAGCATCGAGAATGGGGCGAATTTTGGCCGAAAGAACCGGGGTAAATCTCGATCGCGTCGGCCGGGTAATCGTTGAACCCGATTTAAGTATCGCCGGTTATGCCAATATTTTTGTGATCGGGGATCTGGCTAATTTTGCCCATCAGGGAGATAAACCTTTACCCGGAATTGCCCCCGTGGCCATGCAGGAGGGCGAATATCTGGCGAATTTATTAATTTCTCGCCTAAAAGGGCAAACTATTAAACCTTTTCATTATATCGATCGAGGTAGTCTGGCAGTGATCGGCCAAAATGCGGCCGTGGTTGATTTGGGATTTGTCAAGTTTTCCGGGTTTATCGCTTGGTTAGTCTGGGTTTGGGCCCATATTTACTATCTGATCGAATTTGATAATAAATTAGTGGTGATGGTGCAATGGGGTTGGAATTATTTTACCCGCGGTCGTGGCGCTCGTTTGATTACGGGAGAGGGGCAGAATTTAGCCTCGGGACAATTGCCGCAAAATAACAGCCAAAATAATAATAATCTGGCCGTTTCTAACCAGACGGAAACTCTCTCTGCGCGATCGTGAAAGGGTGAAAAAATAGCCGTGATTATCCGGTTATCAGTTAGCAGGTAAGAACAATCGATCATGAAAATAGAACGTCCTAACAGTCTAGAAATTACCCCAGAGGAAAGCCAAGAATTAGAATATTTACGAGTTACAATTGAACGAGCGATCAAAGATGGTGTGATCACAAGAATAGAATTTGAATCGATTAAAACAATCATGTTTTCTAATAAGAAAAATAATCCCGACCAAATCCTCCGGCAAGTGACACTCTATCGCCATTTAGTCGTTGAAAAAATGAATAATGGCGAACTAATTTTTGAACCTCCCCAATAGGGCGAAATTCCTTTTTTAGCTATTTAGTACAAATGCTCAAACTTTCTTTCCCTTCTTCCCACTCCCCACTATCCTATACCTTTTAAACGGGATTTAGTAAGTAGCTAGACACAATTAATTAGGGCTTGCGGCAAAAAGTACGGGCGAAGCATTCGGATAGAAAATCTACGGTTTCACCGATAGGTTATTGCCCGAATGCTTCGCCCCTACAGGACTCGGGCTGATGAAGACGCAAGGTTTTTAACGACGATTCTCTCAAAATCTTGCACCTGTTTCGCGAGAAAAGCCATAAAACTCTTACGTTGCCTACATTTCACATTTATTCAGCAAGCCCTAATTATACATATCTAAACACCTCTTGCCTTTTGCCTTTTGCCTTTGTTAGCTTATTCTTTTTTGTCGCCACCCGGAAAAGCTCGACCTTGAATATTTTCTAAAGCTGAAACTGCCGCCCTGGAACCGGCGATAATATCCCGTTCTTCTCCCCCTAAATATAAGCGTCCAAAACTGCCCACGGAAGTAACGTGTAGGATATTAATTAAAGCGGCTTTTTCGGCCTGATTAGCGGCGAGGGAAGCGTAGGCGGCTGGTTGCACTTCTAAAACGTATAAAGTCTGTCCCGCCATTAACATCATACCCCTAGAACTACGGTTAATTAATTGGGCTTGGTAAGCGTCAATGTTGCGAATAATTTGGCTAGAGACAATTTGCGGTTTCAGACAATCGCGCTGACTAACGCCTAAATACTGCAAAATTGCCTGGCCGGCCGCCCTGACCTCTCCCTGACTGCTAGAATGGAGTTCTAAGAGTCCATAGAGTCGTTCTACGAATAGAACCCCCGGACGAACCACGGCGGATTTGAGGGCAATATCGGTGATGCGATTAATCTCGATGCCGGGGGAAATTTCAATCCAGAGGGAAGCATCCCCGGGTAAGGGTAAAAATCCTTGGGCGACTGTACCGATGTAAGCGGCGTGTTGAAGCTGTAAATTGTCAAGATAAACGTAACTGCGAAGTTCTACACCCAAGCTGATTTCTCCCTCTTTCTGTCCTCTAGCCAATCCCCATTCCAACCCGGGAGCGATGATTAATCAATCCTTAATTAGGGCTTAGGCATTACCATCTTTCACTATAGTATAGAATTGGTGGCCTTTAAATTTGCCTGATAGAAAGGGTAAAAAACTATAATTATGGGTACAAACTAAGGGAAAAACCAGCATGACGATTCTTTTAGGGGGAGATATCGGGGGAACTAAAACAATCCTGCGTTTAGTGGATTGCCAAAACTCACCGGATAGTCCCCAACCCCTGCTAACTACTCTCGATCAAGAAATTTATCCCAGTGAACAATACCCCGATCTGGTGCCGATCGTCCGGCAGTTTTTGGCCCGACAGGCTACTATTCCCCCAGTGACAAAAGCTTGTTTCGGTATTGCAGGTCCGGTGGTTAACAATAGTTCCGAATTGACTAATTTAAGTTGGTCTCTAACTGGCGATCGCCTAAGCCGTGAGCTGCAGATTGAGCGAGTAAAATTAATTAATGATTTTGCGGCGATCGGTTATGGGGTGTTAGGATTAGCCCCAGAGGAGCTGCACAATCTACAGTCGGCTCCGGCAGTACCGGATGCCCCGATTGCGGTTATCGGTGCGGGGACGGGGTTAGGAGAGGGTTTTTTGATTCCTATCTCGAAGGGTAAATATCGGGTCTTTGCTACTGAGGGATCCCACGCTGATTTTGCCCCTCGATCGAGTTTAGAATATCAACTATTAAATTATCTCTTGGAACTCTATAATATCGACCGCCTTTCAGTGGAGCGAGTGGTTTCTGGTCCTGGAATCACTTCTATCTATCGATTTCTCCACGATAGTAACTATAGTCAGTCATCACCGGCCATGGCGGAAATTTACCGCACTTGGTTAGCAGAAATGGATAAACCGCAAAAAACCGTCGATTTAGCGGCTAAAATTGCCAGTTTTGCCCAAGATAACTCGGATCATCTCTGTTATCAAACCATGAAAATCTTTGTCGAGGCCTACGGTGCGGAAGCGGGCAATTTAGCCCTGAAGTTGCTTCCCTACGGAGGATTATACATCGCGGGAGGGATTGCGGCCAAAAATCTTCCCCTAATGACCGAGGGTAGCTTTATGAAGGCTTTTCGGGCTAAAGGTCGGATGAGGGAGCTATTAAGCAATATTCCCGTCCATATCGTTCTTAATGCTCAAGTGGGACTGATGGGGGCGGTTTACTGTGCTAGTCAGCTATGAGGGAGGGTTTAGTGGAGATGGCTAGGGATTATTTTCAGGTGGTGATTCGGTAGTAGTGATGGAGGCTTAATCCTTTCCTTTGCTGTGCATTAGAACTCTTGCAAATTAATTATATGTTATGATGGTAGGCTAACTAATTTTTTGGGAAAATTAGCCAATTAGTGCATTTTTTCTGAATGAAAACCTGAAGTTTTACTTTTAACTCAAAACTCTTTATATATGCTTTAATTTGGTTATCAAAACCTCTTTATTTAAGCTGCAGAAACCATCTCAATTTTTATTATTGAGAATAAATTATCCTTGACTGGATTAATGTTTGGCAACTTTTAAGAAGTTGCTATAACTATTCCTAACTCATAGTTATAAATAGTCGTCAAAAAGTTAACTTTTAAACTATATCTTCGACGACAGTTCCGATATTTACGCGATAATATTTTCAAGATTTTGAGTTTCCTATTTATAGGTTAAATGATAATCCTTTCTTTGGCTAAAGCATTGTTATACTCCTTTTATAACTCTGTTAATTTTCTATTTTTCGGTTTCTTTTTCGGTGTATAACTATTACTATGGTATGCATCTATTCCCTGATAATCATTGTCTTCTCTGCTGGGAGTTAAAGGATGAAACCGAACTCGACTTTTTTAAAATAAACTAAAATCGTGACCTCTAGCTTTCCCACAACAGACACAGATAATTTCCTCGGTATTTTTATCAGCTACTAATTGAGATTTTAAAGTATGATAACCTCTTTTACCACCAAAAAAATTTTTCTGTTTCTTTTTGGGGCGTTCCCTAGGAGTTTCCGTTACATCCATTACCGTTATGACCGGTATCTCTGCTTGATTTAGTAGAGCTTTTTTTCCTTTTAAACGGAAGTTTCCCGATTGTAAAAGCATTTTTTCCGTCTTATTTACAATCCTAACTTTATACCAAATAGGAACTGGAGATACTGCCTAGGTCGGGGATGTAAGACCAAAAACTGGGTGTAAGTCGGTTTTGAGGCAATCCCCCGTGACATAGGAAGTAGTTCACCTTGACTGGAATGTATAACACCCATTTCCTCCTACAGATACCTAGAGAGCGTTTCTGCTCAAATCGACGATCGACTCCTCCCTGACCATTAAGATAGCTGTTATCAGTAATTATCGGAAAATAAATTTCCATACCTTATTTCCTCGTGGCACAATAGAGACAAAGTATAAAAAACTTAACAATAAGGAGGAGTTCGATGGTTGCTACACCAGTCAAAACAAAACGTCTCACTGTGCAGGTGGCCGATCTCACCGCAGACATCACCGCTATTCGTTCCCTCGATTGGGATCGCGATCGCTTCGATATTGAATTCGGATTACAAAACGGTACGACTTATAACTCCTATCTGATTCGTGGGGAAAAAATCGCCCTTGTGGATACCTCTCACGAAAAATTCCGTCAACTATATTTTGATAGTCTCAACGGATTAATTAACCCCCAAGAAATCGATTATTTAATTATCAGTCATACCGAACCTGATCACAGTGGTTTAGTCAAAGATCTGCTACAACTCGCTCCCAATATTACCGTCGTTGGGTCGAAGGTAGCAATTCAGTTTTTAGAGAATTTAGTTCATCATCCCTTTCAACGTCAACTGGTCAAAAATGGCGATCAGTTAGACCTAGGCAATGGTCACATTCTCGAATTTGTTAACGCTCCTAATTTACACTGGCCCGATACTATCTTTACCTACGATCACGGTTCGGGAATTTTATTTACCTGTGATGCTTTTGGAATGCACTACTGTTCCGATGATCTTTACGATGAGCAATTAAGTGCTATTGAACCAGATTATCGCTTCTATTATGAATGTTTAATGGCTCCTAATGCTCGCTCGGTACTAGCGGCGATGAAACGGATGGAACCCCTAGGTAATATTAATCTCGTGGCTAATGGTCATGGACCAGTATTAAAACATAATGTTACTGAATTATTGACCCGTTATCGTGATTGGAGTCAGGCACAAACAAAAGCAGAAAAAACCGTCGCTGTTTTCTACATTGCCGACTATGGTTATAGCGATCGCCTCTGTCAATCTATTGCCAAAGGTATTACTAAAACTGGTTTGGCTGTAGAAACTTTAGACCTGAAATCCGCCGATCCCCAAGAGGTAAAAGAATTAGCTTCTTCTGCGGTGGGAATCATCATCGGTACTCCCCCGGTTTCTGGTATTAATGCCCAAGAAATTACGGGTAATCTAGGCACAATTCTCGCCTCGGTTAACCCCAAACAATACCTCGGAATGTTTGAATCTAAAGGGGATGATGATGAATCAATTTTACCTCTATTTAATAAGTTTCGTGAAGTTGGTTTAACCAAAGCTTTTGATCCCATTCGTAGCGCAGAAACTCCTAACGAGAGTCTCTATCAACGCTGTGAAGAAGCAGGAACAGATATGGGACAACTATTAACCCAAGAGGTAAAAGTTAAACAAAGAAAATCCCTCGATACTGACCTCGATAAAGCCATCGGACGCATTAGTGGTGGCTTATATATTATTACCACCAAGAAAGGAGACAGAAGCGGTGCAATGGTCGCTTCTTGGGTGACGCAAGCAAGTTTTGATCCTCCCGGTTTTACCGTTGCTGTGGCCAAAGATCGGGCGATCGAGTCTTTAATGCAAGTGGGGGATCAATTCATTTTAAATATTCTGGAAGAAGGCAATTATCAAACCCTGATGAAACACTTTTTAAAACGTTTCGGACCTGGGGAAGATCGTTTCGCAGGAGTCAATACTCACACCGCTAATAATGGTTCCCCAATTTTAGCCGATGCTCTCGCTTATTTAGAATGTGAGGTCGCTAGTCGCATGGAATGTGCTGACCACTGGATTGTTTACAATAAAGTCACCGATGGTCGCGTTTCTAAACCTGATAGTTTAACGGCTGTTCACCATCGCAAAGTCGGTAATTATTATTAGGATTTTTGCTTGATTTGACTGGTTGAGAAAATACAGATCAAGATGTTTGCTCTCAGCTTTTGAGATGGTTTAACCCCTCAACCAGTTGGTCATACTAAATCCGTTGAGTATAGGCTACATATCAGGATAGGCAATAGACAAAAGAAGTACAAGGGTATCCGAGGGGGTCAACGAGAGAATAAGGATTTTAGCGATTGTCTTACCCCCTCAGATGCTTATAGATTGTCACAACAATATAAATTTATCTTATGGTAATACTCAAAGAAAAGGTTTTTCTCCGCGCCACTACCTTATAAGCTAAAACGCACTTAAACCACCTAAAATAGAAATAGTAACTTGAGAAAAATCCTACTTATGCCAGCCAAAGATTTCCTAGACTTAGAAGAAAAGAAAAACTTACAAAAAGCTCTTAAAGAAGAAGAAAGAGCAGAGGT
>NZ_JAQMSY010000085.1:0-8269 GCF_028329095.1 Microcystis sp. CS-574 | reverse complement strand
CGATTTTATCACTCAATCCAAGCTTTTGGGGGGTTCTACCCCCCAAACCCCCCGTTGGGGGCGTGGCGCCGCCCCCAAACCCCCCGCGCATTAGTTTTTCGGTGGGATGCTTACACGCGGCCGCTGACACATCTGTAATAATCTAAGAGTCACTCCCCTTGCAGTAGTGTCTCTCCTGATATGTAGCTTATACTCAAGGGATTTAGTATGATTGACAAATTTGCGTTATTTGAGCTTGTATTTTCAAGGCAGATGGCAATAGATAATCAGTCTTTAATAACCGGATTTAGGATTATTTTTTGATCGTTTCCCCGATCGAGAGATGCCAACCGATCGCGATCAGTTCGTCTATCCAGCGAACGATCGCCCTAGCGTAGTCCTTCGATGGCGCGTCCTCTGGGAGGGAGACGATCTGATCATCTTCTTTTTCTAAAATTTCTTTATAGCCGCTAAAGTATAGATCGAAAAACTGTAGGAGTTTGGAGAGGTTATCGAGGATTTTCGAGTCTGCGCCATCGGAATGGCTTCTAGGGTTATCGAGATAGCCCAGACCGAAAGCGTGACGGGCTTTTAGTCGGGCAAAGTCGCCATAGATATGACCCCAGTTTTTCCCGCCGTCCCGATCTCGATAGTGGTTTAGCGTGTTCAAGTATTTCCATCTGGTTGTCCATTGAACATATTGCCCGTTGTTAAATAAAACGCGGATGGTGAGGCGATCGCGTCCTAGTTTTTTCGATCGCTGTTCTGCTTCCCGACAGTGCTGTAAAACGTCTCTCTGGGGAATGCTGTGGGCTGCCCAAACGAAGCCGAGACTTAGAGTCACCCGTTGATTGATTTCTTCAGTTTTTCCAGTTTTCCACTGTTGATCGAGGGTTTGTAGCCAGTGAAAAACTCGATCGATCTCGATCGAGTCGAGTTGTGGATCAGGAAATTGGCTATTATAAACGATGCCCAAAAAATCATCTCCTCCGGCGTAAATTATTCTGCCGAGTTCGGTCTGGTTAAAGTCCCTCTGAAATTGTTGTCCCCACTGACGCATAATCTTGCTGAAATCTCGGATTTTTTGGTCTGAGCCGAGGTCTTTCAGGTAATCGCCTACTTTATCGCCATCTCCCATGAACCAGCCTGTTTTTTGTCCCACTGAGGCGGGGTTATCTTGCGGTCTCCTGATCAGATCTCGAAATCCTCGCTGGCGAAGTTCTTCGGGAAGTTCAACTCCTAGAGAGCGGGCGATATGTGGGAGAGTGATCAACCGTTTGGTTAATTCGGGAATATTCAATCTTTCGTTTCCATCGATGTATTTGCCTTCTGGTTGTCTATCTTTGGGTTGGCCGTCAGGATCGTTAACTCCATCGAGTAGGAAGGCTAATCTTCGGTAGAATAGAGCGATATGTCGGTCTTCTTCGCTCCAGTCAAGCGTTTTCATGTCTTGGTTTTCCCGATCCATCCCGTACCAAGCGATCGCGTCAGTCCCGGACAGACTAGAGCTTTCCCCGACCCAATTCACCCCTTGCCAATTGCGGGCGAGTTTACGATTTTCTAGATCGACCATGGCGGACTCTAGATCGTCCCCCATGCCCCAGAAAAATTCCCAGGTGCGTTTTTCCCACTTTTTCCAGCTTTTTTGCCAATTCCATTCTGAGGATCGATAGTAAGGCGCGAGGGCGTTTTCGACCCATTTTCTACAGGTTGCGAGAATATTTTTCCAACGATTTAAAAAGGCTCGTTGCAGTTCCGCAATGATTTCCTCGGAGGAGGAGGACTGCATTTCGCTATCGATTTTCAGGAGAACACGGTTGGGCATTCCCTGTTGGGAGTTTAGCAGTCCGGGGCTAATTAGGTGGTACTGCTCGGGCCGGTGGGTGACGATTGTACTGGTCAGATCCGAGAGAATCTGAGAGGCTCCGTACAGGTCCCTCAATTTGCGGGATTTTTCAATAAAGCTTTGGACGGGGGAGAAGGTGATGGCTATATATTTGGGCATAAAGCTATAGAAAACTCGATTGTTTAAGAGGTATATTCAACAGCCTTGAAAAGACCTAGAAAAGACTTATCTCTGGCTAAAAAAATAGGATTGTTAGATTAATTGGCTCTTTTGTACTTTTATATCTATCACTAAATTTCTAATTATTGTGTTAATTTTAAATAATTTTTCTTAAACAATCTTTATTTTCATTGATTTTTCTTAATTAAGTATCGTTTCTATTCAGGCACTTAACTAATTGGAATTAAAAAAATTGTAGGGTCAATTCATGAATTAACCCTACACATTATTTCCATTCATACGCTTCACGAATTGGAAGCAAGCCTGTTAATCAAAACGTTCCAGTCAATACTTCGACTTCGGATGTTTCCATTCATACGCTTCACGAATTGGAAGCAAGGATTAGCCTTTTGTTTTGCCACGTTAGGAGTGCTAGGTTTCCATTCATACGCTTCACGAATTGGAAGCAAGTTTGGAGAGCCGAAAGGATGCACGGGCTGATCAGTTGTTTCCATTCATACGCTTCACGAATTGGAAGCAAGAAAGAGAAAAAAATCACTATTTACTAGAAATAAAACCCCCGTTTCCATTCATACGCTTCACGAATTGGAAGCAAGGAAACCGGGACAGAAATTAAGGGCTTCAGCTTCTGGGTTTCCATTCATACGCTTCACGAATTGGAAGCAAGAAATCGGCGCTCAAATTACCCAATTGATTACAGCCCCGTTTCCATTCATACGCTTCACGAATTGGAAGCAAGCTTCAGTCTAGTGACCCTTTTATTAATAACGTTGTTTGTGAGTTTCCATTCATACGCTTCACGAATTGGAAGCAAGACCCAAAAGGAAAAGGATGTTATTCTAGGCATTGGAGTTTCCATTCATACGCTTCACGAATTGGAAGCAAGTCTTTTCGTCTTTCCCGCGTCAATTATCATGTTTCAAAAGAGTTTCCATTCATACGCTTCACGAATTGGAAGCAAGTTGATTGGAAAAGAGGAGGTAGAGAAAGCGCTTCAAATCTTACTTGAAGAAAGGTTTCCATTCATACGCTTCACGAATTGGAAGCAAGTTTGAAAGTATCGGAGGGGTAACTTATTTCAACTTTAAAAAGTTTCCATTCATACGCTTCACGAATTGGAAGCAAGTTGTTCAAATAAACGGAGCAGATTTAAAAATCCCCTGCGGGTTTCCATTCATACGCTTCACGAATTGGAAGCAAGACTAGCTTTGCAAAACTAGGCTGTACAAGGATTGTACAACGATTTTTCGTGGGATATTGAAAAGCATAGACATTATTAATAATAATTTTCAATAGTCACCTCAGTCATGAGGCTCAAAGCCTTGCTGGACAAGGCATCGACGCACCTCAACGAAAACTCTAGATTTTCAGCCATTTTGTCTAACCCGCGAAAAATGTTGATAACCGATAACTAATAACTAATAACTGATCACTGTTCCTATGGACTAATACCCGCAGATTTAAGGGCCTTGTCCATTAAAATTACATGGGTACTGCTTTCCTGTCCCTCATTGTCAGCACGACATCGCTTTTTGATGATAAGGAATAGCGATCACTTTTGGGAGAAGCAACTTTTTTGGCGATTTTGATGATGGGGAGTGCGATCGTTTTTGGAAGGAGCAATTTTTTGGAATGGAAGTAATTAAACTAAAACTAATCAGAATAAATATCTCGACGATGACCAACTTGATGAATCGTAATAAAGTCATCATCAAAAGAATATATCACCCTGTAATCGCCAATTCTAAGTTTAAACAAACCGCTTTAAATTAGAACTTAAACTTTGATGTCTAATATCATCAAAATTTTCATTTATCCAACGAACTTTTTTAAAAGACACGCTCCCGAACAACTGCCGTAAGCGACTCTAAACCTTCAAAAGCTTTATCGGTAAATTCTATATGGCGACGCATTACCAATCTAATCCTAATCTTTGAGCTACTTCTTCCGCAGAAATTCCCCGTTCTCCATTTCGAGTTCGCTGTAAAGAGTCAGCTAGAAATTGAGAGACTTCGGTTTTAAGTTGTTTATCAACATCAGGATCATTTAGTAGAGATTGAACTGTTTCTGTAACAGTTTCTTGAATCAAAAACTTAAAATCTTCAACACTTAGGTCTTTAACTTGCATTCTTGTAATTAGAACTCACTATTCTGACTATAGCATCGTTTAAGAATAGCGATCACGTTTTGTGGGGATACAATTGGAGGATGCGATCGCTTTTTGATGATGAGGAATAGCGATCACTTTTGGAGAGTCAACTTTTTTGGAGATTTTGATGATGGGGAGGGGCGATCGTTTTCTTATCAAAGTCCTATAGAAATGAGATAGGATCAGGAAATTCCTGTAAAGTGTCAAGAATTTATGAAATCCATTAAAATCATTGTGGAAAAACATTCTGATGGCTATATCGCCTATCCATTGGGAATTCAAGGCGTAGTAGTCGGTGAGGGTGATACCCATGAAGATGCTCTTATTGATGTGCAATCGGCGATCGCTTTTCATGTTGAAACCTTTAGGGAATCAGTTCTCGAAGCTGACTCATCTTTATTAGAAGCCTTTGTTGTAGAAGCAATAGTCTAACGGCAAAATTTCCGGCTGATGCCCCTAAAGCCAAAGTGATTAAAGTTCTTGAAAAATTTGGTTTTTCAATTGTTAGATAAAAAGAGCATATTTCTATGATTAGAAAAAATCCAGATGGAACAAAAACACTTTTAACGCTACCCAATCACAAGCAAATTAAAAGCTCTACACTAAAGATTATTTGCACTCAAGCGGGTATCTCACGAGATGATTTTATTGCTTCCTATGAAAAGATTTAAAGCAAAATCCTTTAAATGTGATTATTTGGTCTTTTGAAAGTGCGATCGCTACTTAGGGTTTGCTGAAAAAGTACGGGCGAAGCATTCGGGCAGTAACCTATCGGTGAAACCGTAGATTTTCTATCCGAATGCTTCGCCCCTACAGGACGCGGGCCGATGAAGACGCAAGGTTTTGAAGCACGATTCTCTCAAAATCTTGCACCTGTTTCACGAGAAAAGCCACAAAACCCTGACCTTGCCTACATTTCACATTTATTCAGCAAACCCTACTTATGAGGAGTTTGTAGCCAGTGGAGAACTCGATCGAGATCGATCGAGTTGAGTTGTGGACCAGGAAATTGGCTATTATAAACGATGCCCAAAAAATCATCTCCTCCCGCATAAATTATTCTGCCGAGTTCAGTCTGGTTAAAGTTCCTCTGAAATTTTTGTCCCCACTGACGCATAATCTCGCTGAAATCTCGGATTTTTCTTAACCGATGAGATGGGATTGATCCCTGGCATTCTGTTTCCATTCATACGCTTCACGAATTGGAAGCAAGTCGCTCCGCCATCCAAAAGCTTGTAAAGCTTTTCGGGTTTCCATTCATACGCTTCACGAATTGGAAGCAAGGTGGGAAGATTTGAGGGATTTGCTAGAGGATGAATTAGCCGTTTCCATTCATACGCTTAACGAATTGGAAGCAAGAATTTGGGGTAAAGTCCGTCCAAACCGGACAATACTCGTTTCCATTCATACGCTTCACGAATTGGAAGCAAGGCATTTTTTGTCAAAAATGGACGCCAGAAGGCCTCTTTGAGTTTCCATTCATACGCTTCACGAATTGGAAGCAAGTCTTGGCTCAAAAGCGTATTGGATCCAATCCAATATACGGTTTCCATTCATACGCTTCACGAATTGGAAGCAAGACTAGCTTTGCAAAACTAGGCCGTACAAGGATTGTACAACGATTTTTCGTGGGATACTGAAAAATAAGCCATAATTAATAATAATTCTCAATAGTCACCTCGGTCATGAGGCTCAAAGCTTTACTGGACAAGGCATCGACGCACCTCAACGAAAACTCTAGATTTTCAGCCATTGTGTCTAACCCGCGAAAAATGTTGATAACCGATAACTGATAACTGATCACTGATCACTGTTCCTATGGACTAATACCCGCAGATTTAAGGGCTTTTTCCATTAAAATTACATGGGTACTGCTTTCCTGTCCCTCATTGTCAGGACGACGCTGAATATAACTGCCATCGGATTGTAATTCCCATGCTTGTCGGTTATCTGACAACATAATGCCGAGAATTTCTTCTAGTTCCTTGGCGATCGCTGGTTCATCGATGGGTGTCACTGCTTCCACGCGACGAGTCAGGTTCCGCGTCATCCAATCGGCGCTACCAATATACACCTCCTCCTGACCATCATTGTAAAAGTAAAAAATGCGGGAATGTTCCAAAAAGCGGCCGATAATGCTAATTACTCGGATATTTTCGCTTATTTCTGGCAATCCGGGCCGTAAACAACAGATGCCGCGAATAATTAAGTCAATCTGCACACCGGCACGAGAAGCGGCGTATAAAGCTTCTATAATCGGTTTATCGACAATAGAGTTCATTTTTGCGACAATGCGCCCCGTACCGCCATTTTTACAGTTTTTGGCCTCGCGATCGATCATTGCTAACATCCGTTTTCGCAAACTCACTGGAGCAATTAAAAGTTTGCGGTAGGATTGCTGACGGGAGTATCCGGTCAGAAAGTTAAATAAATCGGTGATATCTGCCCCTAAATCCTCGCGACAGCTAAGTAAACCCAAATCAGTGTATAATTTAGCCGTTTTTGGGTTATAATTGCCCGTGCCAATATGGAAATAACGACGGATTTTATCCCCTTCCTTTCTGACCACGAGAACCACTTTCGTGTGGGTTTTTAGACCAACTAAGCCATAAACAACGTGAACTCCGGCTTGTTCCAGCTTTTTCGCCCAACTAATGTTATTTTCCTCATCAAAGCGTGCTTTTAGTTCCACTAACGCCGCTACCTGTTTGCCATTTTCCGCCGCTGCAATCAGGGAATTGACAATCGGGGAATCTCCGGAAGTACGATACAAAGTCATTTTAATCGCTAAAACATGGGCATCATAGGCCGCCTGGGCGATAAACTGTTGTACTGAGGCACTAAAGGAATGGTAGGGGTGATGAACGAGAATATCGTTATTGCGAATTAAAGTAAAAATATCTTCGCCATCCTGTTCTAGGATACCGTCTTCGTTACCGTCAACTATTTCTCGCAATCCCTGTAAAACTGGTGGGGTGACAGGATTCCACGGCGGATCTTTCAGTTCGGGACAGGGTAAAGACAGAAAATAAAATAAATCTTTGTGTCCCAGCAGTCCATCCACATCATAAACATCGATCTCCTCAAGTCCCAGATCGCGCATGATCCGGTCTTTAATATTGCTAGGGGTAGAACTGTGGATTTCCAGACGTACTGCCGATTTACCGATGCGGCGCTTGCGTACTTCTTCCTCGATCGCTAATAATAAATCATCGGCCTCATCTTCTTCGACGGAGATATCGGCGTTGCGCGTCACCCGAAAAGGATAACATTCTTGAATGATCATGCCGGGGAAAAGTGCCTCTAAATTGTGCATTACCACCTGTTCAAGGGGTACTCCCGTCCAAATCGAAGCTTTTCCGTCTTGGTGGCGTAATTCCTTGGATAATGCCAGAAAACGGGGGAAAACCTGCGGCACTTTCACCCTGGCAAATAATTCTTTATCGGTGTCGGGATCGCGAACGACTACGGCTAAATTGAGACTAAGATTAGAAATATAGGGAAAAGGATGACTAGGATCCACCGCTAGGGGAGTTAAAACGGGGAAAATATTTTGTTCAAAGTAATCATGGAGATAATTGCGCTGTTCTTGATTTAAATCTACATAGTTAATCAGATGAATTCCCTGTTCTACTAAGAGGTTTTTTAGGGTGTGTTCAAAAAGACGATCCTGCTGTTGTACAAGGGGAAGCAGACGTTTACTGATCTCGGTTAGCTGTTCCGAGGCAGTCCGGCCATCGGCACTTAAAACGGCTACATTTGCCTCTACCTGTTGTTTAAGCACTGCCACCCGTACCATAAAAAATTCGTCGAGATTGGCACAAAAAATGGCGGTAAATTTTAATCTTTCTAGTAGGGGAGTCCGAGGATCAAGTGCTTCATAAAGCACGCGACGATTAAATTCTAACCAGCTTAATTCTCGGTTAAAGTAATATTGCGAATCTTTAAGATCGATTTCAGAAGTTACGGTAGAAGCTTTAGCCATAGAGTCTAATACCTAAATAATAGATTAAACAGTTAGTAAGAAGCCACTCAAGTCTAAATTTGACTATTTTTGGCGTTTTTTTAGGCTACATTGCCCCAGATTAACCAAAGTTACCCCGATTATCTTGGAT
>NZ_JAQMSY010000084.1:0-81437 GCF_028329095.1 Microcystis sp. CS-574 | reverse complement strand
CTTTGCTAATAAACATAGCAAAATTATAGATGATTTCCTGACCTAAGATCACATTTTATTCTTTTTTCCACTTCAATCTAAGAATTGAGAAAAAAGCAAAAGCCTGTATTATACCATAAAAAAATTATGCAAGAGGTCTAATCAAATACCAAATATATTTCTCTTATAAATCTGCCTAGTTTGATTATATCTTTGCAGCGCACCTTGCAGACCAAATTTAATGTCTTTAATGAACTGGTCAGGAAAAGGTTTTCCAACAATATGCTTGGTATCTATATTGTTTTCCTTCCACAATCTAAATTGAGCTTGTTCTTGAGTGGCATGATAAAGATATTCGTAAAAACTAGCAGGTATTTCCGCCCCTTCAACTAGATAAAGCTTGGTTCGCAAAATTCTGAGTATTTCTTTATGAAGATCAAAGAAATATTCATTCTTAAAAAAGGACTCAATTTCCTTCTTTTGCTCTTCACTTAGTGGATCATGAACCCCAGAGGCAGGATTAACAATATCTTCTTTGACATAATATAACTTATCAATTTGATACACGAGATTGAAGAGTGTTCCATAGAATTCTTCAATCTGGCTTCTATAATGCTCCATTGTATGTTCAAGTCTCTTAGTATTGTCTTCTCTGATTTTAGTTAAGTAAAAGGTCAGTATTGAGCCTGCAAGTGCTAGTGTTCCAGCAATCAACGCAACAACAACTTCTGTCTTCATATTAAATAAACCTCGACATAATATTATCTTAAGACTAAAAGTCTTTCTAGTTAAGGAATCTAACAAAATAAAACTGCATAACTATATGTTATATGTAAACTTTCCACATATCACGCCAAATACACATTTTTTAAAAAATCTTTCCATATATTACTCTCCTATAGTGGGACTTAGACAAAAAACAAATCGATAAAAGCCTCAACTCCAATCCCCGCTTGGGATTTACTTCGAGAAGCCCAAAATCGCTGAAACCCAGATAGATCAAGGAAAATCATCAATCGAGGTTAACCCTTTGTCCCGTAATGGTTTGAGCCTTTTTTGCTGACCGAAAACGCCTAAGTCCCAATAGAGCGATCGCAAGAAGTTTTCCCTAATAAAATTACAAGTAGCCGTGTTATGCCGAATTATTATAGGCTTTCTTATGTTTTGAAAATCCCACAGGGTGGCTGATACAAAATTAAGTTATACTTCATCTTTATGAGAAACGATGCCATATTGGGAGCGAATTGGGGGGATTGATTACCATATTTAAGTTCATTTGTCAAGAAATTCGCTCATTTTTAGGTGCGGCATCGCACTTAAACCCACAGCTGCAATCAATCTGCATGGTGCGTTCCCCAAAATCGATCAGTGGAGGGGTAGAAGTTGCATTAAGGAACGCACCCTACTGGACTGTTTCAGCTAAAATAGGGCAATAGATTTCGGCTTGAAGTCTTAGATTATAGAATTTATAGCATTTTTCTAATATACCAAATTAGCTGAAACAATCCACTACGGCTACCAGATCGGCTGCTGGCCATTCCGCTGCCCTCCATTGCCAGTCCGAGTTGATGCGGTTGTTAGCGGTCTGATATCTTTTTTAAGATAAAAACTGTTTCGTAAAAGGAATCCAGAGACCTTGGCCTTGCATTCATATTTTTTTTATCAAGCTCTACATCAATTTTATCTTCAATTTTAAACCCTGATAACAGAGCAAGATCAGCAAATATTTTGTCACAATCAACTTTATATAGAACTTCTCTGCTACTAAATTTATAGAATATACTTTCTTTACCAATAACGAAAAAAGCCAACCCGTTGTTCATTAAAACTCTAAAGCTCTCTTTTAATGCTTTTTTTAATGCCATGTAGTAGGCAAGGACTGGCTTTGCTTTAATCTCTCTAAGAGGGTCGCTTAAAAGCCAATCGTGTAATTCATAAACGGCACTAGGTAAACTGTCGCCATTTTCAATTGACCATTTCATTGATCCAACAGAACTCGTTTCTGCTGCTTCAATTTCATCATCGGACATCAAGTTTAAAGCCAAGCAAGAAACAGCTTTACCCACTAGGTAATCCTCCCGGCCAGAAGACGCTGGCAAATAAGGTGGGGATGTAATAATGACACTAAAGCTATTGTCAGCAAAAGGGAGGCTAACTGCTGTCCCTTGGCGAACCGTCCCTTTACCGAGTGATATTTGATATGCCTCTATCAAGCTTTGTGCAGCATGGCAACTTCTTGTAAGTAATTTCAAATTAGATATAATTAAAGTGTCAAGCGATGTTTTCGCTATTTCAAGGGCAAATCTTCCCACACCAGTACCCATCATACGAATAACAAATTTTCTCGTTAGAGCGTCACTAAGACATATCCACAATAGTTGCCTTGTTTCGTTGTCTTTAATACCGCTTATTGCATTTTTCCATTTGGTTATAATCCGCTCATATTCAATTTGTTCATCAAGCGCACCCCATCTCTCAAATTTTTGAATAATCTTTCGTGGAAACTTATAACCTGCTTCGTAACTAGCTCCTTGAGTAGCATTTTGTATTAATTCATTTATGGAAGTATCTACTCTTTCAGGTGCAATCACAAGAGCGTTAAGTTTTGCTTCAGATATTGCGCAAGACAGCTTATCAATATCAACGCCAGCATAATCAATGCCAAGTAGTGCAGCCTCAACTAATGCTGTTCCACTACCAACAAATGGATCTAATAGTAATACTTTGTTGTTTTTATCTGTGGGCAGCTTTGGCAGGCATTCAACGAGAAAAGAGCGAATAAGGCGCGGGAAGAATTTTGCTTTGTATTTGTGGAGTGAATGAAGATGTTGAGTTGAAGTCCCTCCCGTTGTAGGTGCCTTAATTGTTTTATGCTTGATATCTTGGCTACCAGCAAGATAAGCAGTTAGACTCTGGATATCAGTTACCTTTGGTTCGGGGATTTTGTTTTGGCCAAGCAGTTCACCGCAAGCCATAAACGGCAACAAACAAATAAAATCCTTGCCGCCGCTCTTGACTTTATATGACCATCGTTCACTATTGCTTAAAGGTTTAACTTTTGTATTACATGGTTTTTCTAACCATATTTCTTGAATAAAGTTCAGTAATCGAACCAATTCATCATTTGACAAAGTAGTGTCACAAGCCAAAAACCCTATACAACCATTATTTCTAGTATGGAGACCTGCAAGGGAGTTAGATAACCCTGTTTTGGTTTCAACTTCTGCTGGGTTGCTAACGCGCTCAGTGTTTTTAAAGAATGACCTTACCTCGCGTTCGGCCAAATCAATATCGCCATCAAGCATGATGTTTGCCCGCAGCTTCAAATAATAAAATTGATTCGTCATTAGTTGTTTTCCAGTCCAAAAACTTCTTTGAGCCATTCATCCCTGAAATGGCTTTCGGTTAATGCAATAATTCCATCAAACAGGTTATACAATGGATGTTCTGGATTTAGGTCACCAGCTTTATGGGCTTTGCCTGTGGTCTCATGTGTCCAAATTAGATTTTTCAAAGATTCCAGATATTCTTCAAAATGTCTGGCTGCGTGAATGTTTGATATTATCCCAACCTTAAATTTCCATTTCGATGCAACAGGCTTTCCTTCGCTCCCGAGTTTTAAGACTTGGTAAATTCCCTTTTTTATGTCATCGGTTCTATCAACGCCCACTGAAGTTTTGCTGTCAGATACACTCTCGAACCCAGCACCATCCCCACCCTTAGATTTTGGCCACCAGTCAGTCCTTGGACTTGGCGAACCGCAAGCATTTGTGAGCCAGTAGATTGAATTTGTAAGTTTTGGATGATATTTATTCAATGCTTCATTCCAGAAACTATAATAGTTCTTCAAAAAACTAGCATCTTTTGCAAGCAATTCAATAACCGAAGGATAGCCCCAATATTTATCAGATAGATCTTCTCTATTACCAAAAGGATATTGGGATTCACACCAACTACCTTCAACGAGCTTGGGAACAAATAGATTGATTTGCTGGTTAAATATTGTATTGATTGTAAGATTACCATCATGTTCAGTAATTTCTTTTCCGCCATCATCTGTCAATTTGTCGCATGCCATTTGCAATGGCAAAGTCAACAGGGGAGATGCCTTAATCTCTCCAAATAGGAGACAATTTTTCTCTTCATTAACGATAACAACATCAACGGGTTCAGCACCTTTCAAAATTCTTTCAGATCTGCCTCTTTTTTTGAGCAATACATTCAAAAATGCTCTGAGTAGCCTAGAAGTAGATTTCCCAATGATGCCGCTTTCTGGTTTACTGGCTGGATGAAAGTAGAAAATGTTACCCAGCGCATGTCTTGGGCAACAGTTTGTAAAATGATAATAAAGGCTCGGTGTTGGAGTAGGGCAATAATACCAACCTTTATGCCCAACATAAGAATAATAATTGGCAGAAATAAGAAGGTCAAAGGTACTTGCCAGAAGTTTACCAAGCGGGATAAGAGTATCTCCTTTGTGTATTTTATAACATTCGTCAATAAGATTTGTGATCAGCTTAGACTCAAGCGGATTATTATGCTCTTTTTCTTCTTTTTCGGTGTTTGATTTTGATTTATTTAGAAGGTCTTCGATCCAATTATTATCAATCATGCTGAGTATCTTCTTTTATAGTGATTTTGCCCGCTAACTATGGATTATACGGAAACTTTCCGTATCTCACGCCAAATACGCATTTTTTCAGGAAACTTTCCGTATATTACTCTTAGAGCGATCGCAAGAAGTTTTCCCTAATAAAATTACAAGTAACCGTGTTATGTCGAATTATTATAGGCGTTCTCAGATGTTTTGAAAATCCCACAGGGTGGCTGATACAAAATTAAGTTATACTTCATCTTTATGAGAAACGATGCCATACTGGAATCTAATTTTGGGGGGATTGACCACGATATTTAACTTCATTTGTCAAGAAATTTGCTCATTTTTAGGTGCGCCATCACACTTAAACCCACAGCTGCAATCAATCTGCATGGTGCGTTCCCCAAAAATCGATCGCTGGAGCAGTGGGAGCCACTTTAGGGAACGGACACTAGGGAGATAGCGTACTGCTACGCAGTGCCTTCGCCACCGCACTTAGTTATCCTCTCCTAACCGTGCATTGGACACTTTCCGCCAGAAACCAATTTTTCTAAAAATTGGCTATTATCAAAAAAATGTTCGACATAAGTCAGTTTTAAATCTGCATTTACATCAGCAATTGTAATGCCATATACCTCAATTAGTTTGTTGGTAGGCGCGTGACCTTTAAATTCTCCTTGATGTGTTCCCCAATGCCTCCATTTAAAAATAACTCTTGGCGGACCGCTATAAGCTTCAATAACTTCCCAAACAAAGCCAGTTTTAAAAGCATTCATAAAACTTGCTGCACCTGATTCAAAATCTTCTGCTTTTGAACTATAAACCGGTGTTTCGCCTAAAAATAAATTATAAGTTCCGCGTTCTATAATGTCTTGTACAGTATATTCCGGACCGTGGTTAGTACGCATTCTAAATTGATGTATATCCACCGATGTCCATTGATTTGGATTTAGCTTATAAGTGGCTTCCATTTCAAATGTTCTTACTAAATTTTGTGCAATAGCTTCTAATGAGCCAGTTGGATGGTGTTTTTCGCTTTGCGCCCTTAATGTTTTATTCGTTCCTGAATAATCAGGGCGTTTTCCATAACGCCATTCTATGCCTTCATCAGCCACAAGTACATTATCTCTATCTTGTATTTGAATAGGAATATTCTCTGCTGACATATTTAACTCCTTCTGTGATCTTTAAAATTGCTGAAACTTACCTAAAAAACGAATACCTCGTGTTTACCCAAAGGTTTAATTGAGCGGTAAATGATCGTATTTCCCCCCCAACAAAAACCCATTAATATTGTCCGCTCCAATGGTGTGTTATGCCCGATCACTTAACTATTCTTAATTTCCATGATCGCGAATAACCCCTGTGGACTGAACAAGGAAGCGAACCATTTTGCGATCACCTAATCTCTAATTGAAACAGGCAACCTTGACGGACTTCACTGTTTGGCCTAACTATGGATTATACGGAAACTTTCCACATATCACGCTAAATACACATTTTTTTAAGAAATCTTTCCGTATATTCCTCTCCTATAGAGCAATCGCAAGAACTCTTCCTATAAAATTACAAGTAACCGTATTATACCGAATTATTATAGGTGTTCTCAGATGTTTTGAAAATCCCACAGGCTGGCCGATACAAAATTAAGTTATACTTCATCTTTATGAGAAACACTGCCACACCAGAATCGAATTGGGGAGATTGATTACCATATTTAACTTCATTTGTCAAGAAATTCGCTCATTTTTAGGTGCGATCGCTTTTTACACGATTATTCCGGTTCCGATTGCCTGGCCGGATTTTGGCAGAATTGCCCGATGGATTCCCTTAGTGGGCTTATTTTTGGGCTTAATTCTGGTTTTGCTCGATATAACTCTAGCTGGTCTGGGAATGCCACCCCTGACTCGTGCGGTTGTCCTTGTGGGGGTTTGGGTTTATCTAACCGGAGGACTACACCTTGATGGAGTTAGTGACACGGCCGATGGTTTAGCTGTCACTGACCCGCAGCGTCGTTTAGCGGTCATGGCCGATAGTGTTACCGGGGCCTTTGGAGTCATGGCCGTGACTATGGTTTTGCTGCTAAAAATCGCCGCTTTGACGGATTTAAGCGATAATCGAGCCTTAGCTCTAATTTTAGCACCAATTTGGGGACGTTGGGGGCAAGTAATGGCGATCGCTCTTTATCCCTACCTCAAACCCACCGGTAAGGGAGCCTTTCATAAAGTGGTTTTTTGTCTGCCTTGGGACTGTGGGGGAGTAATTTTGGGGTTAATCGCCCTATTTGGTGGTCTAAGGTGGGGAATAATCGCCATTAGTGCTGGAATCGCCCTCGCTCTGCTTACTGGTTACTGGTTATATCGTCGTCTTCGCGGTCACACTGGCGATACCTACGGTGCGGTGGTAGAGTGGACAGAGGCTCTATTCTTGGTTTTTTTGACAATAATTAGCTAATTTTTGCCCTCCACGGCCCGTAAACGGGTTAATTTCAGGGTAAATTTTCCCCCACCGGTTTCTCCGAAAGCTCTCACCCGAATAATATATTTACCCGACTCGGTAATCCGTGCAAAGAGGAGAGCATTAGTGCCACCATCGGGACCATCATCATTTTCCGCTACAGTGGAACCATCGTCGGCCAGGAGAATTAAAACTCCATCAAAGTTTTCCGATTTGAGATCGATGGCCACCTGATCGTCCTTTTCCAAATCTACGGTATAATCCCTAGCAAACCCCCCTTCACCCGTGGGAATATCCTTGTCGGTGAGAGTATCGTTAATTTCTTTGTTGAGGATGAGGGGGACTGGATTATAGATTTTTTCTGCTCGCACCGGTAAAGATTGACCGCTTAACCAGAATAAAGTGAGCAAGACGCATAAACCAGAATAGCGACCAGTCAAAGGGAATCTTGTCATAGGGGCAGGTATTCGTTTTCTCAATCTCCCTATTCTACAAAAAACTGATAACTATCAGCAGTTCGACAAAATTAAATTCACACCCCCTTTCGGGGGAACGCTGGAACTGCGGAACTGCGGAAGGGAAAAATATGTGTAATTAATTTTGCTTAGGTACTTATTTCTTGTTGGCAAAAACGAGTAAAAAATCCGCCTTGGAGCGAGGGAGCAAGAGGGGAGATACAACCCGTTTAAGGTAATTGATAAAATCATTAATTGACAATCTTTAAAAGAGATTGATTGAAAAAAGAACTAGAAGTTAAAAACTTAAAGAGGGTCTTTCCATGGGCAAAGAAGCTAAAGATTGAGTGATATGATAGGCTTGACCGCGATAGGTAACGGCTACCTGTTTCTGAATGGTTTGAACGACACCAAGGTTTTTTAAATAGGGAACACCACGATAGCCTAAAATCATCGGACTGGAAACAACGGTGGCAGTGGGGTTTTTCTCGTAAGGAATGCCGCGATAGGTTAATTTCATAGCTGTCCCTGGAGATAATTAGTGAGTTAGTTTTATCTCCATCGGTAGCGAAATTAATTCCAGAAAAGCTCAACTTTTGGCTCTCTTGGGTTCGGTGGGTAAAATGTATTCTAAGATACAGTCCTGCTGGCGAGCAAGCGGAAGGAACCACAGAGACACAGAGGACACAAAGATTGATCGCTCTTATATAAGTTAAACTTATCACACAAAGAATTAGAGAGCTAAACTTTTTTGTAGGTAAATATCCTACCAAGAAGACCCACGATAGCGCATTTCTCGACGCAGAGCATAACGACGGGCAAAATTAGGAACATCGCCCCGATGACCTAATAAAATGACCGTATCGCCTTGCTGTAGAATGGTGGAATTGTCGGGATGGGCGATGACACCACCATCAAATTGACGGATAGCGACGATAATAAAAGCACCCTGTCCCCGCACTTCCATCTGACTGATGGGTTGTCCCAAAAAAGGAGAATTGCTTAAAATCGAGTATTCTTCAAATTGTAGGTCGATATCGGCTAATAATTCGTTAAGATTGCGCCTACCTTCATCTTCCTGTAAAAAATCAATCGCGGCTGGATGGGTGATTAAATGGGCCATTCTCTCTGCTCCAATGGTAGCAGGTAAAACCACTTGATCGGCTCCAGCTAATTTTAATTTTTTCTCAGTGCTGGGATATTCTCCTCTAGCGATGATGTATAGTTGCGGACTGAGTTCTCTTGCGGTTAAAGTGATAAAGACATTTAAGGCATCATCGGGTAACACAGTCGCTAAAACTCGCGCTTTGTCGATGCCGGCTTTTTGGAGAATACTTTCATCGGTGGCGTTACCATTAAGAGTTATGTAACCTTTTTCCTGAGCTAATCTAATGCGATCGGGGTTATTATCGACGATAATAAAGGATTGGGCTGTTTTTGCCAATTTAGTCGTTAGGATGCGTCCTATGCGCCCAAAACCACAGATTATGACGTGATTTTCTAGGGATTCCATCTCTTTATTCATCCGGCGATCGCTAAAGGCTTTGTTAATTTCTCCCTCGGTGAGCATCTGAAAAAACCCTCCCACCACATAAACGGCCGAGGTAGTCCCACAGATGATAACTAACATGGTAAAAGCTCTCAGACTGGGAGTGTTAATCGGTTTAACTTCCCCGAAACCTACCCCAAATATGGTGATAATCACCATATAAACGGCATCTAGAAAACTCCAACCGTAGGCCATATAACCGATAGTTGCTCCGACTACCGTAGCGAGAAAAAAACTCGCACCGATGATAATCCTTTTCAGTGAACTTTGCATCGATTTCCGTGACCTGACCATCTAGCTATCAGCTTACAACTGTTTACTGATTACTGTTGAGACTTGACATTGGGGACAAAAATGAGAGGAGCGTCCACTTAATTTAATTCTGGCAATAGTTGCACCGCAAAGGCGACAATTTTCGCCAGTACGTCCATAAACCCAGGCCATCGCCCCATAATTGCCATTAACTCCCGTAACGTGGAGAAAATCGCTAAAACTGGTGCCGCCTTCAGCGATCGCTGTTTCCAGTACAGAAATAATGTTTTTTGTCAATAAGTCTATTTGCTCAATTTTTAAGAGATTAGCGGCAGTTTGGGGATGGATACCACTTTTAAAAAGAACTTCATCCGCGTAGATATTACCAATTCCTGCCACCACATTTTGATCGAGGAGAAAAGTTTTAATCGGACGACGACTTTTTTGACAGTGACTATAGAGGTAATCGGGGGTAAAATTGCGATCAAAGGGTTCCAATCCCAGTTTTTTGAGAGCAGTAATCACGCTTTCTGGGGTTTTATCGGCGGCAATCCACCAAATTTTCCCGAAAGTGCGGGTATCGACGAAGCGCAATTCTTGCTGATTGGCAAAAAAGAAGCGTAAGCGCGTATGAATCGGCAGGGGAGTGGTATCTTTTACCCAGAGCAATTGTCCGGTCATACGCAGATGAACCCCGATACTGCTACCATTATCTAAATTGGCGAGGAGATATTTGCCTCGGCGCTGCCAATTGGTAATCGTAGTCTGAGCAATTCCTTGCAGAAAAGTTGCCTCACAATTAGGATAGGCTAGGGTACGCTGTAATAATACTTCCCCACCGATAATTTTTTTGCCCTGGGTAACTTGATTTAACCCGCGACGCACCGTTTCTACTTCTGGCAATTCTGGCATATAAGTGATTGAACAAAATTAAGTTCTTGGTTAGGGTAGGCAAAAGGCAAAAGATAGATAAACAGAACTTTTTAAGTAAGTGATTCTAATTAAATATAAGATAGATTTTGCCTCTGATCCCCCCTGCCCCCCTTGATAAGGGGGGTGCCGATAGGTGGGGGGATCAGAAAATTTTTAACACCTACCTACTGATCGGGAAACGACACCAAATTAACATCAATTCTACTTTAACTTTAACATTTCGATAGTATCAATTATTTCCCGTTCAAAACTGACTTGAGCGCGATTAGTTTTACCACCAATATAAAAGCGATCGCCCGATTGTAAAGCCCAAATTTGCGAATGGGAAAAGTAACTCATTACCACTCCCATCATCAATAAAGCAAAACCTAAATAGACGATAGGTACTCCCGGATCTGCCTTAATTTGTAACCCTGTACTGCCCACTAATTCGACTATTTTTAGATTAACTCCATTGATAGGAATCGTCATTCCTTCTCGTACAGCAGAAGTTAAATCTCCCTTAGCATCATAGACGATTACCGTACCTTGTAAATCTCTGGTTAAAAGAGAAACTCCCTCACTAAGATCGGTTTTAGTCGGAATCCACGTTCCCCAGATTTGTCCATTACCTTTGGTGTCTAAACTAGCCATCGGTAGCTGTAGGATCGGACTATTATTCACCTGTACTTTTACCCCAGCAATTCCCCAACTGGTTTGATAAAAAGTCACCCCTTTATGGTGCAAAGGTTGGTTAACTTGAATAGTTTTGCGATCGATCTGCTGTCCTTGATTATCGATCACCGACAAATCAGAATAAAATTGTTCTATATCACCTTTAGGACTATAATCAATCCAAAAACGATTAACTTTAATACCCCAATCTTTAGGGAGAGAATTTTTAGATAAGGGTCCAGCTTCAATAATATTTTTAACCTGAAAACTATCGCCACTAGCTACCATTTCTTGAGCGAAAAACCCCGTTAACGCTCCCCAGATCGCTCCTGCTAAAATAATTAACATGGCTGCATGAACGATAATCGGACCGATTTTACCAATCAGACCTTTACGAGCATAAAGACTGTTATTTTCTAGAAAAACTTTGTAGCCTTTTTTTTCTAATAGGGGGGTGAGGGATTCTAGGGAACCAGTTTCTAATTCGGCACTTAAAGCCAGTTTTTGAAATTGGCGAGATTGTTGATAAAATTGCCATTTTCTGGCCGCTTTTAAAGCGGGTAATTGTCGTCGGAAGGTACAAGCGGTTAAACTGGAACCGAAGAGAATTAATAATGATAGATACCACCAAGTGCTATAAACATGATTTAATCCCAATAGTAATAAAACTTTCCAAGTCAGAAAGCCAAATAAAGCGGGTTTTTCAGGATAATTAACTTGGTAGAAAGATAGAGATTGACCCTGTTCGATTACCGTCCCAGAAATGCTAAAAATAGCGATTAAAAGTAAGAGGATAATTGCTAATCGCAGATCGGCAATAGTCTGGATAAATTTACGTCCCCATTGAGGCAGTCTATTCTTTAAATTTGAGGAAGTTTCCGATATAGTCATAGTTAAAAGTTTTACAATTCTAGCCAATTATCTATCATAACTCTCCACCATCACAGCAGACGGGATAATAAAGAAAAAACTCCAAAACCGATTAATAAAACCCCACTGACAGGATTAATCCACCCGGACCATTGACGCAGAGAAAGAAAGCTTTTCAGCGAGGCAGTAAAAGAACCGACGATAATTAGGGGTAAAACATAGCCGGCAGTGTAGGATAACAATAATCCCCCTCCTAAGCTTAAATCCCCCGTATTTGCCACCCATGCCAATAGAGTTGCTAGAACAGGTGTACTACATGGAGAGGCGATTAAACCAAATGTTAAACCGAGAAGATAGGACCGCAAAATCGGAGGAAAATCGCCGGTAATCCAATCGGTAGCGCCAAGGGAGGGGAAGCGCAGGGGTAATAATTCCAAGAGGTTTAACCCCATCAAAATAGCGATCGCACTGACGATAATTGGTAAACCGATCCCCACCTGTCCATAGACTTTTCCTAAAGTAGCGGCAATTAGTCCCAATCCCGCTAAGGTGGTGGCTAATCCCAGAGAAAACCATGTGGACTGCCAAAAAGCCGCTAAACGACCTTTATTTTCGTAACCCCCGATATAAGCGACGGTAATCGGCAACATCGACAGCATACAGGGGGTAAGACTGGTGAGTAAACCGGCTAGAAAAATCACGGCAATACTGACAAAACTAAGGTGAGTTAGTTGGGAAGTCACTAAGCGATCGGCGTATTGTTCAAGGTGATAGAGTTGAGTCTGTAATTGGTCTAACATATTCGAGAATTTTTAAGCAATAGAACAAAATTAACTTCTTGGTTAGGATAGGCAAAAGGCAAAAGGCAAGAGGCAAGGGGTAGTTAGATATGTGTAATTAATTGTGTCTAGCTAATTAAGGCTAAATTTGGCTCATTTCTAGGATATTACCATCGGGATCGCTGACAAATAATGCCTTTCTACCCGAGGCACTCATTTGAATTGTATAACCTTGACTTTCTAGATAGTTACCCATGGCTGTCACGTCATCAATAGCGAAGGCAATATGAGGATTGCGTCCCCATTTTTGGGGATTGGGACGGTAGTTTTGATAATTGGTATCGACAATTAAATGAATTTGATAATCTCCCACTTGATACCAAACCCCATCGTATTGAAAAGGGCGATCAATTCTAGTTAATCCTAGAACATTTTCGTAAAAGTTAACAGCTTTTTCTAGATCGGTGACTAAAATCGCCGTGTGTAAGGATCGCATGATGTTCATAGTTAATATCTGACTCGCGGATCGAGCCAACTATAGGTTAAATCGGCAATTAAGTTAAAGATAACAATTAAAATCCCATAGATAAAGGTAATCGCCATCACTACGGGGGTATCACTGCGGGAAATAGAATCAATTAATAAAGCACCGATACCCGGCACACGAAACACTTGTTCTGTGACTAAAGCACCGGTAAAAATTGAGGGAATATCGAGAGCAATCAGGGTGACAACGGGGATTAAAGCATTGCGAACTATATGCTTAGTTAGAACAGAAAAATTAGTTAATCCCTTGGCTAAGGCAGTTTTAACGTACTCTTGGTGAATTTCTTCAGTTACGGAAGAACGCACAAAACGCATCAACATCGCCCCTTGATATAAGCTTAATACAGTTACGGGCATAATTGACTGTTTAACCTGCTCGATCAAACTATTAAAATCACTGATTTCTAGGGTACTGTTATAAAAAGATGGTAGCCAGTTTAACTGCACACTAAAGATAATAATTAATAATAATCCCGTTACAAAAGTGGGTAAAGAAAAGCCAAGTAGCGAAAAAGTAGAGATGATTTTGTCTAACCAAGAATAGCGCTTGACTGCTGAAATTATGCCCAAAGGAAAAGCAATTAAAACCCCGAAAATATAGGCAATACCGACAATCCAGAGAGTTGTGGGTAAACGCTGCCAAATGAGGGTAAAAACTGGGCTGCGACTGGTGAAAGAATAGCCCATATCTCCTTGAAGAAATGCTAACAACCACTTGACGTAACGCACGGGAAGCGGTTGATCTAATCCGAGACTTTTGCGAATATTTTCTCGCACCGCTTCCGTAATAGCGGGATTAGCTGCAAATTCTCCCATCGGATCCCCCGGTGCTAGGGCCAAAATGCCAAAAACCACCATACTAATAGCTAAAAGAGTGGGAATCGAAAATAATAATCTTCTCAGAAAATATTTGAGCATTTATTTACTACGCTTCCAGTCCTTGATGTTCCAAGTATTTCTATCCCAGGGAGTTAATTTAAACCCCGACAAACTATTGCTAATTGCCACCACATCGGCACGATGAACTAGGGGAATAATCACAAAATCATTAATTAACATATCATTCATTTTAATCGCTATTTCTCGCCGTTTTTCTGGGTTTAATTCTTGACTAAAAGCTTGCCATAATTTATCGTATTCAGGATTACAATAACGAGCATAATTATCCCCAGCCCAACCATCAGCTTTTTGGGGAATTTCGCTACAGGTAAAGGTTTTAAAATAGGCTTTTGGATCGGGACTATTATTACCTGTAGTGTACATTTGTAGGTCAGCATAAAACTTTTCTACCGTGTCATCGTTAGCAGGATCGCTAGAAAAGAAAATACTGGCATCAACAGTTTTTAATTCTACTCCTACCCCGATCGCTTGTAAACTTTGTTTGATAATTTCTTGGGTTTTCTGACGGAGAGGATTGACAGTGGTTTGAAAAACTAATTTCATTTCTACCCCATTTTTATCCCTAGTGCCATCACCATTACTATCTTTCCATCCCGCATCATCTAGTAATTTCTTAGCCTTTTCTAGATTAAATTCATAGCTAGTATTGGGCGAATTATATTCCGATGGCATCACAATAAAATTAGGAGTTGTTTTCCCAGTAATACCATAAAGTTGCGTGGCAATAGTATCTCTATCAACGGCTAACGACAAAGCTTCTCTTACTTTCACATCACTTAAAAAAGGATGGGGAAACTTAATACTAGACCTCTCACCTTCAGGAGTAGCTTGATTAGGATCACTCAGATTAAATAAAACTCGTTCAATCAAAGAACCGAAACTAGATATTAACTGACCCCGACCCGCTTTTTCTAAATCACTTAAAACCTTGGCCTCTACTTGCAAATTATAGGCATAATCTGCTTCCTGTGTCTGTAAAACCGCTCGTGCCGCCGAAGTTGCATCACCTCCTCCTTTTAATTCTATTCTTTGAAAACCTAATTTATCCGCTTCTCGAAAGAAAGAATTTGGTTCATAAACCGCCGTATCTCCCGGTTTAAATTCTACCACTTTATAGGGACCAGTTCCCACCGGTAATAAATTAGCAGGGGCCTGGCGTGCCGTTTCATTGCTATACTTTTCATAGAGATGAGCGGGTAAAATCATCCCTTCTGTCCCCACAAAAACTAATGACCACGCGGGATTAACTTGCTTAAAAGTTATTTTAACTGTATGGGGATCGATCGCTTCCACAGTTTTAACTATTTCATAATTGCCAGCGCTAGTAGAACCAGTTTTCGGATTGGTAATAAAATTATAGGTAGCGATGACATCTTTGGCAGTAAAAGGAGTACCATCTGACCATTTAATATCTTTTTTTAGCTTCCATGTCACCGATTTACCATCCCGGGCAACTCCCCCATTTTCAAGAGTAGGAATTTCTGCCGCTAAAAAAGGAACTAATTCCCCTTTTTCATCGAAACTAGCCAAAGGTTCTAAGGTAATGCGACTCGCTTCTGAGTCTTTAAATCCCGTGGAGAGATGGGGATTTAAAATCGTCGGTGCTTGCCAATATAAAAGTTTTAAAGTTTCTGGATTATTATTTTCCGTTGCTGGGGGATTATTAGCTGTTTGTTGACGACAAGCACTAAAAAGCAGCGTACAACTAAGGGATAAAATTAACAGGGGCAAGAAAAGCGATCGCTTAAACATTTTTAGTGACAATCAATAATTCAACAGGGTGACTTAGGTGATTCCCTACCCCACCAATAACAAGTTATCAGACATTGAGTCTTGATCTCGATCGATTAATTGATTATTTGCCTTTATCCATTCCTAGTCAAGTTAAATCGATCGTACTATAATAGCGAGCCTGTACTAGACAATAAAATTCTAGGCACGGCGACGAAATGGGTTCTTCGGTTTGTGTTATGCAATGTACGGGGGTTATAAGGGACAGAACTCTTATAGAGAAAGACGTTTGGCGATTTTTGTCAATTGTTTTTGATCTAGAGCGAACTAATCAATTAAATCTCTTGCCAGATAAGGATTTAGTCGATTTATGCCACCCTATCGAACCATAACAAGTAACGAAGAGCCAGAAAATCCGTATTTGGGGTGTTGTATGGAAAAAATCCGTCTAGTATATAGTTAGTGTGATTGCCATCGCCGTAGGGTGCGTTCCCTAATGTGGCTCCTACCGCTCCACTAGCAGTACCCGCGCCCGCCCGGTGACCTTGGTCGTCAGCCAGATATTCCGTTACATCAGAGCATATCCATAGAGATGACTTTTAATCCTGTATCATCTGATCCTTTTGAGCGTTACTTTTATAAGCGTGCAGAACTTGCTGATAAAATGGCTTTGGCAGGCCATGTAGTTGACGCGCGTATTCTTGCTACAGCCTCTCTTGATGCACTTGCGGAGATTTGGTTGCATGACTTCCCTGATATTAAAAAGAAATTACAGAGCGAGTTAGGTGGTAAAGTCCGAGCATCAATCCGGCTGGCTAGATTTCTCAAGCAGTTTGCCGTTGGCGATGCTCGCGTCAGTAAAGTAGCCGTTATTTGTTTTGCTGAAGATTGGAAAAAACATCGTCCGCAAGATACTGATATAGCTAATAGACTGCTTAATCGGCGAATTAGCAATAATCCTCATCAACTGCCAAGTAGTTATCTTGATTTGTCACGGGATGACTTAGCTCAAGAATGTCCGGAATTGAATTCTCGATCAGATCTTTATGCACTAGCAGAGGAGTATGAGTATGGAGCAATTCTGTATAGTTTTTATCGTTGCCCTCTAGTTCATGTTGCAACCCATTCAAAGCGTACACATGGATTTGCTCGCGGAGAAGAGGTTATGTACTATTGGTCAGATGATGATGATGATAGTGTCACTATCGGCTTTGGACCTAATCTGGCGACTTGTTGGTTACGTAACGTAGTTAGCAATTACGTTCTCACTTGCCAGCAGTTTGGTATTACTCCAGCTAATTATATTGATGCTGGTATTAGCCATGAAGATCGATTTGGAGCACTTTGGAGTCGCTATAATAGGCGTAACGTGGCTTCGAGCCGCTCATCCGGAACGTTAAACTGATAGCGATACACCCGTTAAAGTTGGAGGCGCTAAATTGCCGATCAATATTCGCCACTACAGCACTTTTCATAACAATCAAGTGTGATCGCCGCTCTTATAGGGTGCGTTCCCTAATGCAAGTCCCACTGATCCAGCGATCAATTTTGGGGAACGCACCATGCCCATTGATTAAAGCTGTGGGTTTAAGTGCGATGCCGCTCTTGTGGGACCAGTTGGGGAATGTTAGCGAAGATTCCAGGCTCTTCTAGGTTCTGTGTGATAAGTTTAACTTACAATATGATCGATAAATCTTTGTGTCCTTTGTGTCTTTGTGGTTCGTTCCACCCCCTCGCTCTTGAGGAATGTATCTTAGAATACATTTTACCCACCAAACCCAAGAGAGCCGATTCCCGATGTTTAGGTTAAAATAGAGGGCAAAAGTTGCCACAGGGTCAAGCCAATGACAATCCATCAACCCCGCTATAGCAAAGAAGAATTTGCCCAACGTGGCGATCTGATTTATCAAACTCAAATACGTCCACAAGTCGAATTGGGTAATCAGGGCAAAATTGTAGCAATTGACCTTGAAACTGGCGACTTTGAAATTGATGCGCGTGAAATACCTGCTTGCAATAGACTCGAAGCCCGTCACCCAGATGCTCAAATCTGGATTGTTCGAGTCGGTTCTCGCTATGTTCGCCGATTTGGTGGACGTACAAAGAGATTAGTATGATCGCAGGAATCGTTAACGCGGATTTTGAGGCGATTATTTCACTTTCGATATGTGACTCTGAAGGAAATATTTACGCGCAAGATGCGATCATTGATACAGGTTTTAATGGTTGGCTTTCATTGCCACCAGACCTAATCGATCAGCTAAACCTGAAATGGAAAAGACGAGGACGCGCTATTCTTGGTGATGGTAGCGAATGCGTTTTTAATGTTTATGAAGCCGTCGTAATTTGGGACGGAGATTATTTAACCATACCAATTGATGAAGCTGATTCCGAACCTCTAGTTGGAATGTCATTAATGGAAGGCTATCAACTCACAGTTCAAGTATTTGAAGAAGGCAGCGTAGAAATCCGCAAAGTAAGTGTCGTCTAACACTGCGTTGGAGCCGACTTTACAAAAAATACCTGCAAAAATTACAGATTGTCTGCGGCGGCTCAATTAGAACGTTATGCCGCGTCAAAACCGCAAAGGAGGTTTATTATGGCTGAATGATTAGCAGTTGATGTTTCGAGAACTGGGGCGTTGGCTCCCCTTGCTTTTTTTGTGCGCTACTATGGAATTAAATGATTAAAAGCTAAGACTGCTATGGCACTGGCATCGAATGGACAAACAGCTATAATCCGCACAGAGCGAGGGCTTACAATTGCGGATACTCGTATTACTCTGTATGACGTAATCGATTATCTCAAAGCTCAGTATCCACCCAAGTTTATTCGTGATGCCTTCAATCTTACAGATGCTCAGATTCATGCCGCCCTTTCCTACATTGAAACACATCGAACAGAAGTGGAAGCAGAGTATCAGGAGGTTTTAAAGACTGCCGCAGAAACTAAACAATTTTGGGAAGAGAGGAATCGCGAACGTTTTGCTCGGATCGCTGCTACTCCTCCTCGTCCAGGCTATGAAGCGGTTAGAGCTAAACTTCAGGAACGGAGAGCAAAGCGGGAAGCGAAGAAGCAATGATTGTTCTGGCTGATTACAACTTGAATCGGCAGGCAATTCTGGTCTCTGGAAGTCTTGTTGTTAGCGGGTTATTAGATCTCGCTCTAATTCGGTTGAGGACATTTGAAGACGTTAGCTTACCCGCAGACAGCAATGATCGAGTAGTTTGGAGATTTGCCCAAACCAACGGGATGCTCTTACTTACGGCAAACCGGAATGCGAAGGGTGAAGACTCGTTGGAACAAGTAATGCGTGAAGAAAATCAACCGACTTCATTTCCGATCATTACGATTGGCGATCCGGATAGGGTCAATGAATCTGACTATCGAGAACGCTGCGTTGAAAGGCTTGTAGAAATTGTGATCGATATCCAAGACTATATGGGGGCTGGTCGGTTGTTTATTCCATAAGGTGATTGGCGCATCATATCTGTTGGTGACACAGCATAACAACCCCAATGCACTCCGACCGACGAAAGCTAATCAGTGTGATCGCCGATCGCGTAGGGTGCGTTCCCTAATGTGGCTCCTACCGCTCCACTAGCAGTAGGCTAATCTGGCTAACACGCTTTTGGGCGAGATATACGGAAAGTTTCCGTATAATCAATAGTCCAGTAGTCGTAACGCACCACCCACGAGATATATTGAAAATAGTAGGCGTTATTTTTTTATCGTTGGGTTGTAACCAGTAACGTTATGGGTTACACTTAATGGATGATAGTCAGTTTCAAGCATCGAGGACTAGAGCAGTTCTTTGAATCGGGAACCACCCGAGGTATTCAAGCAAATCATGCCCAACGAATTCGGCTGATTCTGGCTCGTCTCAGTGCTGCAACTTCACCGCAAGACATGAACTTACCCGGGTTGGTACTTCATCAACTGGCAGGGCAACGTAAAGGAACCTGGACGGTGAGAGTATCTGGAAACTGGCGGATCACTTTCACCTTTGACGGTGTTGATGCTTGTGATGTCGATCTTGAGGACTACCACTGATGAAAATGCATAATCCACCACATCCTGGTGAAGTTCTTAAAGAACTTTGTCTCGAACCTTTGAATCTGACTGTGACTGAGGCTGCTGAAGCATTGGGTGTAAGTCGAAAAACCCTATCTGCCATCTTAAATGGTAGGGCAGGTATTAGCCCCGAAATGGCAATTCGCTTAGGGAAAGCTTTCGATACATCTCCTGAAAGTTGGCTCAATCAGCAAATGCAATACGATCTATGGCAAGCAGAGCAGACAATTGGCAATATCAAAGTCAAACGGCTATCAGTTGTCTAACCAGGGTTTGCAGCCGACGGACTCAACACCCCAGTGCGATGCCGAAGTCACTGCATAGCAGATCGCCATCGCTGTAGGGTGCGTTCCCTAATGTGGCTCCTACCGCTCCACTAGCAGTAGGCTAATCTGGCTAACACGCTTTTGGGCGTGATATTCTGTGTTTGTATTCCAACACTTCGTTAATCGATAGCTATATAGAACCCAGCCAATGAGTATGAGTGAATCCAACGAGTTTGACATCACAACGCCAGAAAAACGGCATAAAGCGCTGAATAGTTGGCTTGCAATGGTGCCTTTGCCTTTGGCGCTTCCAGTAGCACTTGTTTTGGACGGTATTTCCCTTCTTACATCAGGTGCTAACGAAAAAGAGATTGCAGAACAAAGAAAAGTAGCGATCGACATTATTCGAGCAGGAAAAGAAAATGGTGTTGATGAAATAGAGATTACAATGTCTCAGAAAGCTGGTGTTGGTCTATCTTCAGACGTTGATGGTGTCCCAATTGAGTTTATTGTCGGTGCTTCAGGTACAATGAAGCTAAAGGTAAAATACAAGTAGTGGGTGATGGCGAAACTCTACTATCGTGGCATGGCAGAGCAAAACGACAGACCCAAAATTGGTCGTAGTGCTAGATTATTAGGGGTTAGACCTAATATCGATATAAACATTCAGCGAATGCCAGTAGGTTGTCTAGATGAACAAAGCTATTTGTTACCAGAGCCACAGCGTAAGTTGCATGGCGATCTTGTAACGGTTGCCATTAGGGACACAAAGGGAATGTCTGTTGCCCTATCCATTGAAGGTTTACCAGCATTTCGCAAACCTGCCAGTTTTGGTGGAACTGGCAAAGATCCTTTATGGCAAATTGACGATAGCCATATCACAGGGGATTTACAGGCTGTCCAAGATAGCCCGACTCACGTTAGCATCATGCCAAGAGTTACAATGGCTCTAGAAAAGTACGAGGCAGCATTGGCAAACACCCAAAAATATTGGGAAAAGGTTGATTAGTGGCATACACACAATGGGAGGCTATCAAAATGGCATGGATATTTAGTCTATCGGCAGAATGTGGTTCGGATGAGAGCAACGCCCATAAATTTGCTCAGCATTTTGAGGGAGTATCATGGTTGCTGTCAACTGGTCGCCATTGCCAGTGTCACACAGATATATTCCAAGACATAGAAGAAAATTGGTGGTGTCGTGTTTCACCAAGTAATCTTAGCGAAGTGGGAATAGACAGCCCTGAAAGTGCATATTCAATGACAGAGTTAGGTATCTTACTATATCAGTCCCTACGATTTGCTCCCCCATTCCGTTATGCACTGGTTGGTGTTGAAGTCGATGAATTTAGAACTTACAGCGAGCTTATCGAAGAATCATCTAACTTATCTATCCCAGGACTGGTTTTAGCAAAACCACTCGAACAAGAGCTAGGAATATTGTCAGTATTGCGCCCCTTTAGTTCTAGTTATGTTTGGCAACCCTACGCAGGAGAAGTCTACAATCCGCTTATGGCATCCCAAAACTTAAAAAATAAGCTTAATGAACTGCTTAAGTTAACCTCACAAGCGAAGACGAAATAGTTAAATCCCGTCAAATTCCCCTAAAACTTTCACCTCTGGTTCTAACCATAGGGACCAGCGATCGAACACTTGTTCCTGCACATGGCGAATTAAACGCAGAATATCCGAGGCTTTTGCTGAACCAATATTCAGGATAAAATTAGCGTGTAATTCTGATACTTGCGCCCCACCAATTTGATAACCTTTTAATCCCATTTCCTCAATTAAAGCCCCGGCAAATTGCGGTTTAGGATTGCGGAAAACACTACCACAACTAGGACGATCATAGGGTTGGGTACTTTTGCGATGGCGTAAATTATGGGTAGTAATTGCCATTATTTCCTCGCAATTATCGGTAGCTTCTAACTGAAATGTAGCTTCGATAACTAAACGTTGATCCCCTTGCAGAGAAGAACTGCGATAACTATAATTTAAATCTTCTTTGCTTACAGTTTCTAACTGACCATCGGGATTTAATACCAGCGCCCGCACTAATCGATCCGCCACACAGGAGGTATGTGCGCCCGCATTCATCACCACAGCACCCCCCACCGTACCGGGGATACCCACCGCCCATTCTAAGCCCTTCCAGCCCCTTTTTGCCGCTCTCCAAGCTATTTTTGGCAGGGGTTCCCCCGCCGCTGCTGTAATCGTAGCAGTTTCGGCATCAAAACAACTCGATCGCAGATGGCGAGTATTGAGGACAAGTCCGGGTAAACCTCGATCGCTGATTAGTAAATTTGAACCAGCCCCCAAAACAGTCAAGGGTAAATCTTGCGATCGCCACCAAGCGAACACTTCTCTTAATTCCTCTAGATTAACTGGTTCGGCATACCATTGCGCTCTTCCCCCCACCTGGTAGGAAGTGAAATCAGCTAGAGAAACAGAGGTTTTAATCATAGGGTTTTAGGGGGTTGGGGAGCATTTTCAGTGAACAGTAATCAGTAATCAGTAAACATAATAACTGATAACTGATAACTGATAACTGATAACTGAATCCTATACTCTAACTGCTAATTGTTCGCGGTAATGAGAGAGCATTTCGGGGATAACTTGATTGAGATTGCCAGCGCCGAGGAAGAGGGCTAGATCCCCTGGTTGGAGAATTTCTAGCAGGAATTGACCTAAAGAACTCAATTCGGGGTGATAGTAGGCGTTTTTATGGTGTTTTCTCACCTGTTCAGCCACTTGCTGCCCAGTGACGTGATTGATATTCACTTCCCCGGCACTATAAATATCCGTTAAGACTACCACATCGGCGGAACTGAAAGCGGAGCCGAATTCCTCCAAAAAGGCAGTGGTGCGACTGTAGCGATGGGGTTGGAAAATAGCGATCGAACGTTGGTACTGTTTGCCTTCTACCTTCAATTTTGCAGCCGCTAACGTGGCCAACAATTCGCTAGGATGATGGGCATAATCATCGATAAAGGTGATGCCGTTTGCTTCTCCCTTGTGTTCAAAACGGCGTTTTGCTCCGGCAAAAGTAGCGATCGCATCGGCAATAACAGCAAATTCTAAACCGAGATAACGTCCGATGGCAACCACTGCCAAAGCATTACTAATATTATGTTGCCCCGGGATTTTCACCTCCATTTGTCCCAGATAACTGCCTTTTTCCCAGACGGAAGCTTTCATCATTCCCTGTTCATAGATAATCTCGCTGACGGTGTAATCCGCACCTTTTTCGGGATCGAGACTATAACTAATTGTCGGACGGAAATGCTCGGCGATCGTGTCACAATCTAAACAAGCGACTAAAATCTGGCACTGATCGGCAAATTCACGGAAAGTATCGATAACTTCGCTTAAATTCTGGTAATGATCGGGGTGATCTAGCTCAATATTAGTGATTACGCCGATTTTCGGGGCGTGCTTGGTTAGGGAACCATCGGACTCATCGGCCTCTGCCACTAAAAAACGACCTTGACCAAGACGAGCGTTACCTTCCCACGCGTCCACCTCACCACCGACAATGATCGTGGGGTCTAATCCCGCTTCTAACAAAACGTAACCGATTAAGCTGCTAGTGGTGGTTTTTCCGTGGGTGCCAGCGACGGCGATACTGTCGTAATCAGCGATTAAAGCCGCTAAAACATCGCTACGGTGAAAAATTGGGTATCCTAAGTCTCTGGCCGCTTGATATTCCTTGTTATGGTCATTAATCGCCGTGGAGCAGATTACTTGCGGAACTGTTTGGCTACTGTTTTGAAGGCCAGGAGAATGAAATAAAGCTAAATTATTTGCCTCTTGACGGTGGAAAATCTGCGCTCCCGCTCCCTGTAGCCGTTGGGTGATATGAGTAGGACGTAAATCGGAGCCAGACACGGGTAAATTGCGTTTGGCTAAGATATAAGCGAGGGCTGACATCCCAATGCCGCCAATACCGATAAAATGGAAAGGTTGGCCGTTAAAATTAACTTTTTTCACTTTTTTCACTCCTCAAACCCACGATTATATAAGTTTTAAACTCGATCGGTAGTAAAGTCAACCTCATGATAGGGGCATTTGAGCAGAATTCCCAAATGTTGCCCAGTCACCTTGCAACATCCTTGACGCAGAATTAAAATTTTTTCTCCCAATTCCTTTTTTTTACTGAGCTTTGCCAAACGTCCCAAAAATCGGTAAAACCCTACACCCTACACCCCACACGCTGCCCCCACGAACCTAATTAGGGCAGCCATTCCAGTAAAATTCCCACGGAGCTATCTTTGCGAGCGCGGGAATTTTGGGCTTGAATATCGGCAGCTAAACGTAAATTAGAAGTAATCGCATAACCAACCGAAAGAGTAGTCAATCCCACCTCGTTATCACCACCGGGGGAGATAAAACTCTGACTGACGGTGATATCTGCGGCTCCCGTGCGAGAAAGGGCTAATTTGAGCTTTAATCCTAAGTTAAGCCCATCGGTGCTGTAATTTCCTGTTTGAATGTAACGATAGCCCACCATGGGAGCTAGATTGACATAATCACCCAAAGGGAGGAGATAGTATTGTAAATTTCCTCCTATTGCCGTCCTTTTGCCGTTAAAAGCCGTCTGATAATCGCCGCTTAGGGTTAAACTGGTTTGACCAAAAAACACATCTTCTACCCCCAAAATCACGCCACTGGAATTATCGCTAGAAGGAAACTCTGCATATCCCAAGCGGATACGAGTGCGAAAACTGGGATCGCGGCGAATATCTTCGGCGATATCGGGTATTTTTTCTAACCAACGCTCTAAAACCGGGCTTTCTTGCCGAATTTTCGGATCTAGGTCTAAATCCGTTTCTGCCCACACCGGACTAATCGCCCCCCATAACAAACCAAGAGCGATCGCATTTACAGAACAGCAAGAGAGCTTAAACATGATCTGCATTATAATCAAAAAAGATTCAGATTCCCCGCTATTCTTGAGAGGACGGGGGCAGTAGGAGCAGCAATAGTGGTCAGAATATTAAAACTTTCGCAATTAAGTGATGCGGAACGGGCAAAACTTCAGAAAAGAGCCGAGTTAGATATTGATAACGCCCTAAAAGTCGCTCAAACGGTGATAGAAACCATCCGCGAACGGGGGGATGCCGGCGTTGTGGACTATGTGCGGCGTTTTGACTACGAAGGTGCGACGGTAGAAAATATCAAAGTCAGCGAGGCAGAATTTGAGCGGGCTTTTCAGTTAATTGAACCAGAAGTAAAAACCGCCATTGAACAGGCTTTTCGGAATATTCAAGAGGTACATCGTCGCCAAATGCCGGAAGAAATACAACTGGCAGAAATTGAAGCTGGTGTCTTTGCTGGCGAAAAAATCTCTCCTATCCCCAATGTGGGTTTATACGTTCCCCGGGGCCGTGGTGCTTTTCCCTCGATGATGTTAATGTTAGCTATACCAGCAATGGTGGCAGGAGTGGAAAGAGTTGTCGTTTGCACTCCCCCCGATAAACAGGGCAACGTGGAGCCAGTGTCTCTGGTGGCGGCACGCATGGCTGGAGTCAGAGAAATTTATAAGTTAGGGGGCGTACAAGCGATCGCTGCTTTAGCTTTAGGAACAAAAAATATCAAAAGGGTTGACAAAATTACAGGTCCGTGCAGCGTCTATGGGGCGGCGGCCAAACGGTTACTGTTCGGCACTGTGGATGTGGGTTTACCAGCAGGTCCAAGTGAGTCGATAGTTTTGGCCGATGAGTCCACCGATGCCCGTTTAGCGGCCTTGGATTTATTAATTGAAGCGGAACACGGGGCGGATTCGGCGGCTTTATTAGTCACCCACAGTGAACAGGTGGCGATCGCTGCTAGTGAATACGCTCAGGAATACCTGCAAAAACTCCCAGATTGGCGACGGGAATTCTGTGAGGCGGGTTTAGCCGCCTATGGGGGCATAATTTTAACCGATAGTTTGCAGCAATCCCTCGATTTTGTCAATGAGTACGCCCCGGAACATCTAGAGCTTTTAGTTAGTAATCCTTTTGCCATTCTGGGCAAGATTAAAAATGCTGGCGAAATTCTCCTAGGCAATCATACTCCTTCCTCTATGGCTACCTATGCCATCGGAGTCAATGCTGTGCTGCCGACGGGAAGTTTTGCCCGTTCCTATTCCGCAGTTTCAGTTTATGATTTTCTCAAGCGCTCCACTTTGGCTTATGTCACCTCCGAAGGCTTTGAAAAGTTAAAAGAAACCACGAAAACTTTAGCCGAGTACGAAGGTTTTCCCGCCCATAAATTAGCAATTCAACAAAGGGAAACTTTACTCTAAATAGGGGTAATAGGAAACGGGGAATAACTCTGATTTATTATCCTGTCTCCTATCTGCTACTATGATAAGAGCAGAGAATCAGGCAAGCATTTTATGAAAAAAGTAATTGTTATTTTAATTCTGTCTTTTCTGAGCGAACAAATATCAATAAAATCACCAATTTCTGGCAATCAAACCCTCAATAATTTAGCCGTAGCTAACAACAATAATCGTCCCAAATTTCGGTGCGATGGTAGAACTCACTGTTCCCAGATGACCTCCTGTGCAGAAGCGACTTTTTTCTTGAGAAATTGCCCCAATGTCAAAATGGATGGAGACGGTGATGGAGTTCCCTGTGAAAGTCAATGGTGTGGAAAAAAATCCTCAGAAAAATGTTGGGAAAGTTCTCCAGATAACTAATTTTGTTTCCTCACCCCAATTCTCTCACTTAAAGAATCGGGGTGAAAACAATTAAGAAGCAGTAATCACGGGAGAATTAAGATATTGATAATTCCAGTCCGATTGTTGCCAAACGCGACCATCAAGGGCAATTTGTTCGATTAAACTAGCTAATCGTAAAGCTTTTAAAGCTTGTTCCCCACCGACAGAAGGTTGGTCCCCACCGCGCACACAATGAACAAAATGTTCTAATTCCGCGTGTAGAGGTTCAATATTGCTAGTATAAACTTTTTCAATTAAACCATCTTGACGGTAGAGAACTTGACCGTAATCGGTGCTATAGTTAGCGGTGGTTTGCCGATGAATGAGGATTTCATTATTGAGAAAATCCGCTTCCGTGAGAGAATTTTTACAGTGGGCTGCTAAACGACGAATCTTGCGATGAGTCACCTTACTAGCGGTTAAATTAGCCACCACTCCATTACTAAAACCAAGGGTTGCAGTGACATAATCGAGATAACCGGAATCAGTGGCAGCGCGACTACCACTAGCGGTTAATTTCACCACGGGAGCGGCGACTAATTCTAAAATTAAATCTATATCGTGGATCATTAAATCTAACACCACCGACACATCATTAGCGCGCTGGGAATAGGGACTCATGCGATGGGATTCAATCGCTAAAATCTCCTCGGTTTTCAAGACCTTCGATAACTCTTGGAAAGCGGGATTAAAACGCTCGATATGACCCACTTGCAGAATACAATCATGATCTGCTGCCGCGTTGACTAAAGATTCCGCTTCACTAATACTAGCGGCGATCGGTTTCTCGATCAAGGTATGTACTCCCGCTTGCAGACAGTCCATCCCGACTCGATGGTGTAACCGCGTGGGGACAGCGAGACAAACCGCATCTACCCTAGGTAAGAGATCTAAATAATTTTCAAAAAAACGGACTCGGTATTTACTGGCAGTTTCCAGTCCCTTTTCGACGTTGACATCGGCCACCCCGACGAATTCCACGTCTTTTAATAAACTCAGGATGCGACTATGGTGTTGTCCCATGTTACCGACCCCGATAACCCCGACTTTAATCGGTTTGAGTTGATTTCTATTACCCGGAAAGTTTGCTGGTTGATTGGACATGAATTTTAGACTCCTGTGTTCACACTCCCCACACCACTTGATTAAATTAATCAAGCTGATTTTGTCCATGAATTACCAAGATGGTATCATGGTTATCCAGATTCTGACACGATGTCGGTGTCAATGGGGGTTCTGAGAAGATTTTCTGATTCCATCTGGCGGTTTTCACTCCCAAATGCTTATCAAAACATCGTCCCTTAGTAGCGAGGACTACATTCAGCCAAATTTTAACTATGGACAATTCAACGGATTTTAACTCCTTACGGGGATTAAGTGTTTTTTTGCTAGGAATGATGGGATCTGGCAAATCCACCCTGGGAGAGTTGCTTTCCCGACGGTTACAATATCGTTTTTTTGATACAGATATATTAATAGAAAGGGTCGCGGGAAAGAAAATCAGGGAAATTTTTGCCGACGAGGGAGAAGCGACTTTTCGGGAGTTAGAAACCCAAGTTTTGGCCGAATTATCCTCTCTGACTAAAACTGTGATTGCCACCGGGGGAGGGATGGTTTTAAAACCGATGAATTGGAGTTATCTTCGTCACGGTTTAATGATTTGGTTAGATGTTCCCCTAGAAATCTTGGTTAAACGTTTAAAACAAGATACCTCTCGTCCCTTGTTGGAGTCCACTGATTTAGAAAGTAAACTGGAATTATTATTAGAACAAAGACGAGGACTTTATGCAGAAGCAGATCTTCGGATTGTTGTTTATGACCTAGATAGACCTACTGATATCGTTGAGAAAATTTTAACAGCAATACCGACGGTGATTAAAGATTTTCATCCAGAAAGAGACAATAACTAATGATAGCAGCTTCAATTTTTGATTTACCTGAACTAATTCCCGACCGAGAAATTCTGGAAATTTTAGCCCAAAGTCAGGCTATTCGTCTGGAAAGAATTATTTCCACTGGTCAAACCACTCCCCGGGGTCAATGGTACGATCAATCTGAGTTTGAATGGGTGATTTTATTACAGGGATTCGCTGAGATTAGTTATGAAGATGGCAGCCAAGTTAATCTGCAAGCGGGGGATTATCTGCTGATTCCTCCTCACCAAAAACATCGCGTCGAATTTACTAGCAATAATCCCCCTTGTATTTGGTTAGCTATCCATTATCGCTAGTAAAATATAGTTTCTAACTATTGCCAGCGATCGAATAAATCGGTTAAAACTAGATTAGAAAACAAAAAACCTTCGGGGTCGCTTAATCTGACCCTGCTATCCCCCTCAATTATTACTAAATTACGCTGTTTATGCGGCTCTAAGACCTCTAAAATTGCTTTTTTGATTTCCGGACCAAAATTAGCTTCAATCGCGGGTAAACTCACCCCTGACCCTAACCTTAACCCTAGCATTAAGGTTTCGAGAAGATCATCGATAAAACTATTTTTCTCCACGTCAATTGGGCAGCCTTCTTTTACCCAAGCGAAATAGTCGCGACTTTTGCGCGGACGGGTAAAACGTTGTTGATGAAGATAACTAGCAGCCCCCATACCAAAGCCATAATAGGGACGATTTTCCCAGTAAACTCGATTATGTCGGCATTGATAACCCGGTTTGGCATAGTTAGAAATTTCGTAATGTTGATAACCGGCTAAAGCTAGTTTTTCACCGGCTAAAACATACATTTTTGCCGTAGTTTCATCATCGGGTAAGGGTTTTTTCCCCGGTTGATACTGTTTACCGAAAGGAGTAACCGCTTCTAAGACCAAATCGTAACAGGAAAGATGGGCCGGTTGCAGTTCGATCGCTTTTTCTAGGGAATTTTCCCAATCTGTCAGGGTTTGTTGTGGCAATCCTGAAATCAAATCCAAACTATAGTTAACTATTCCCAATCCCTGAATTAATTCCACTGCCTGATAGATATCCTTAACGGTATGCGATCGACCAGAAACCTGTAATAATGGTTCTTGAAAAGCCTGTACTCCTAAACTAACCCGATTGACTCCCGCACTAAGATAACCCTGTAATTGTTCTAAACTAAAGGTAGCCGGATCAATCTCCATAGAAATCTCTATATCGGCTGCAAAATCAAACTTTTTGGCTAAAGTATCCAGAATCGATCCTAATAGTTCCACCGGTAACAGGGAAGGAGTCCCCCCCCCAAAAAAAATTGTTTCTAGGGGTTTCCCCGTCCCCGGACTAAGGCTAATTTCTTCCTGTAATATTTCCACATACTCCACCACAGGGGGAAAAGTCGCCGGATTGGTGCGATTACCAAGGACAAAAATCGGGAAATCACAGTAAAAACAGCGCCGACGACAAAAGGGAATATGAATATAAACCGAGGTTACGGGGTGAAAATAGGGCATTATATGAGGAAAAAGGAAAAAAGGGAGTGTGGGGTGTGGGGTGTGGGGTGTGGGGTGTGGGGAGAATAAAGCTGCCTCCTGCCTCCTGCCTCCTACTGTAATTTCGTTTATCTTCGTTAAGATGTATTATGGCTGGGGAGAACATCTCCTAGAATGGAGGCAACTTTCCCGACACAAATTAGGAGAAACCCACAGATATAATAAAAAAGCATCCATACTCATTATTTTTCTATCATCATTCCCCCCTATCCTCTCTGGTATTATACCCATGCTTGATGCTGTCATAATTTTACTATTCGTCTTCGCTGTTGCCAGTATTGGTTATAGTGGTGTTGACTTGCTGCCGGTTACTGTCCAGTCTCAAATCAGCAATATTGAAGCTTTACGCTGGTTATCGGCGGGTTTTGCCTCAATTATTGGTTTAGCTCTTGGTTTAGTTGCCCAAACTACCTATCGTCGTCTAGAAACCCAAGTACGGCAAACTCCGATCGAAGTTATTTTAACCCGTTCGGTCGGTCTAGTTATTGGTTTGTTGATTGCTAATCTGATCCTAGCTCCGATTTTCTTCCTCCCGATTCCCAGAGAATTCTCGTTTATCAAGCCGATAATCGCTATTTTAGGCAGTATTATGTTTTCCTATCTGGGGGTTAGTTTAGCTGATACCCACGGTCGCACTTTTCTGCGTCTGATTAACCCCAATAGTATGGAATCAATTTTAGTGGCAGAAGGGACCCTACAAGCGGCCGCCACCAAAGTTGTGGACACCAGTTGTATTATCGATGGTCGTATCGAACAATTGTTAGACACGGGATTTATCGAGGGACAGATACTCATCCCCCAATTTATCCTTCAGGAATTGCAACAGTTAGCGGATGGCAGTAACGACCAAAAACGAGTTAGAGGAAGACGCGGATTAGATATCCTAAACCGGATGCAGCAAGAATTACCCGAGCGCATTATCATTCATCCCGCCGATTATGAGGATATTAGCACCGTAGATGCTAAATTAGTCCATCTTGCCCAAGAAATTAACGCCACCTTGCTCACTAACGATTACAATCTCAGTAAAGTGGCCAATCTGCAAAAAGTCACCATCTTGAATGTCAACGATCTCGCCCAAGCAGTACGCCCGATCTACTTGCCTGGGGATACGTTAGATCTGAAAATTCTCAAAGCAGGAAAAGAACCCACCCAAGGCATCGGTTATCTAGAAGATGGCACGATGGTGGTGGTAGAAGAAGGAAAAGATTATCTAGGGGGAGAATTGCGGGTAGTGGTGACATCTGCACTGCAAACCTCGGCCGGACGGATGATTTTTGCTAAACCCCAAAATTCCCTGATTGCCTAAAGGTAATAAAACCCAAAAAAGCCTCAAATACAGAGCCAGAGGGGATTGTATTTGAGGTATTTTATTTTTTAAGGGAAGTTAAGTCACCAATCGAACTATTTAGGGTTTGCTAAAAAAGTTTTTCCTGGTGGCAGGGTGTGGGGTGTAGGGTGTGGGGTGTGGGGTTTTACCCATTTTCAGGTGGTCAATTACCTAATTTTCAGGGAAAAAGTCCAGGAATTTTCCCCCCAATCACTCCAAAGGTCGGCACTTTTTGAGGGAAAAAAAGTCTAAAAACCTTGTCCAACAAGGTTTTTAGATTTATTCAGCAAACCCTATCTAGTCAATTGATACCTAATTAAGCTGGTTTATTGATTACAGCCATGGACTGACGAGCAAAACCGAAATAACTATCCCAGAATTGTTTCTGACTATCGAGGGCAACTTTGGTGGCGGTTTCTTGGGCGGTTAGGTAGGATTTCACCCATTCTTGTTGATATTCGAGGGATTTAACCAAAGTTTCCGGAAACTCAAACACTGGTGTAGTCGTGGGAAGACCATTACCCCAAGCGGACAGAAGCATTTTCTGCCATTCGGCTAGGTATTTTTGGTATTCCTCAAGATAATTGGTGTTCATAGAAGTCAAACCGCTAACTAGCCCATCTGGAAGGAGATGGTGAGAAAGTGGGGCGGTGTTGCCACCTTCTCGAAAGCAAAAACCGTGACGAGATAAAATATAATATTCTATCCCTTCCTTGATTATAACCTGAGTTTGTGATCAGCCCCAATCTTTATGCGATCGCACTAGGCTGGCCCTATTTTTTGGTGACTCGGAACTAACGCTAAAATAATCCTACTCTAGCCATTTTCTCCCAACTATGATCGATCGCCCTATTCATGTAATTGGTGGAGGATTAGCGGGGACTGAGGCGGCGTGGCAGATAGCCCAAGCCGGTATTCCCGTGATCCTGTACGAAATGCGCCCAATTCGCTCTAGTCCCGCCCACCATAGCCAATTTTTAGCCGAATTAGTCTGTAGTAACTCCTTTGGTGCCATGGCGGTGGATCGCGCTACTGGGTTACTCCATGAAGAATTACGACGCTTAAATTCTCTAGTTATTGCCCAGGCCGATCAGCACAGTGTCCCCGCAGGAGGGGCTTTAGCGGTCGATCGAGGGGTCTTTAGTCGAAATTTGACGGAAATCTTGGCTAACCACCCTCTAGTCACCTTAAAACGTCAGGAGATCACGGAAATTCCCCGGGATGGTATCGTCGTTTTAACCACTGGACCCTTAACCAGTGCTGCTTTGGCCGCAGATCTGCAAAATTTTGCCGGCCTGGACTATCTGAGCTTTTTTGATGCCGCTAGTCCGATTATTCTAGGGGAATCTATTGATCAATCGATCGCTTTTCTGGCCTCCCGTTACGATAAAGGTGAGGCCGCCTATCTCAATTGTCCCATGGATCGGGAACAATACCTGCATTTCTGGCAAGAGTTAAAACAGGCAGAACAAGCAGAATTAAAGGATTTTGAGCGAGAAAATGCCAAATTTTTCGAGGCTTGTCTGCCAATCGAAGAATTAGCCAGTCGGGGAGAAGATACCATGCGTTTTGGTCCCCTGAAACCGGTGGGATTAGCGGATCCCAGATATCCGGATCAACGTCCCTACGCAGTTATACAGTTGCGAATGGAAGATAAAGCGGGGCAATTGTGGAATATGGTGGGATTTCAAACTAATTTAAAATGGGGTGAACAAACACGGGTTTTCCGTCTGATTCCGGGGTTAGAAAAGGCCGAATTTGTCCGCATGGGGGTGATGCACAAAAACACCTTTATTAATTCTCCCCAGTTATTATCCTCCAGTCTCCAGTTTAAATCGCGACCGACGCTATTAGCGGCAGGACAGTTAATCGGTACGGAAGGCTATACGGCTGCGGCCGCTGGGGGATGGTTAGCGGGAACTAATGCCGCTCGTTTAGCTTTAGGATTAGAAACGGTGACATTGCCAACCACAACAATGATGGGGTCATTATTTGAGTTTATCAGCAGTGCCGAACCGAAACATTTTCAACCGATGCCGCCAAATTTTGGCATTTTGCCGAATTTTACCAGAAAAATCCGCAATAAACGGGAACGTTACGGTCAATATGCCGATCGCTCTTTGCAGGATTTAGAAGCATGGATGAATCAGTTAAAAACTCCCTGTCTCGTCTAACTGTCAATCGCTAAATCGATCGCCCATAATAGAGAAGGAAACTATTTCTTTCTCTATCGCTATGCCAAACCCCGATTTTTTCCCTCCCCAATCCTACAGTCAAGAGGATGTGCAGGAAATTCTCTATTTGGCTATCTCCCGTCAAGGGGATAAGGGAGAAATTACCCGTCAACAGTTGTTAGAAATTGCCGACGATTTAGCTATTGAAGTTAAAGACTTAGAAGCGGCAGAAAAGGACTGGCAAGAGTCAAAAATGCTCAGTTATAAACGGCAAGAATTCGATCGCTTTCGTCGCGAGGAGCTAAAAAATAAAACTGTTCGCTATCTGATTATTAATAGTTTTTTTATTATCATTAATTTAATTAGTGCGGGAACAATTTCTTGGGCAATTTATCTGCTTTTGCTGATGGGTTTACCTCTTTCTCTCTCGGCTTGGAAAACTTTCCAAAATCAAGGTATTGCCTACGAAGAGGCATTTAAACGCTGGAAAATTAAGGAGGAAATGAAAGAGTCTTTTACCAATCTTTGGACACAAGTTAAAAAGTTTTTACAGTTTTAATAGTGTTGAAAAAGGAAGATTTTTAAGGGGAAAACTCTCTTCTAAAATCGGGCGTTACTTTCGATTTTTTCCCTCAATCCAAGCTTTTGGGGGGTTCTACCCCCCAAACCCCCCGTTGGGGGCGTGGCGCCGCCCCCAAACCCCCCGCGCATTAGTTTTTCGGTGGGATGCTTACACGCGATTGTTCATATATTTGTACCAGTTTAAGAGTCACTGATAATTGCTGATTATCGGTGTTTCTGCAAAATCGAGATGCAGCCTTTTCGTTAACCACAAAGGACACAAAGTTGAGTTTTCCACGACTACTTACTGTCATCAAAAATATCTAACTGCTGCAGAGAGGGGGAATTATCCGACTTAACCGGTTTAATTTTCTTAATTCCTTGACGCAAACCGATCGCAATTTTACTATGTTTTTCGATTTGACCCATCACCTGCATGGCACGATCGATCACAGAAGTTGGTAAACCGGCTAATCTCCCCGCTTCGATACCATAGGATTTATCCGCACCTCCCGGTCGTACTTGGTGCAAAAATACTATCTCATGGGGTAGTTCTTTGACCGTTACCTGATAATTAGCCACATTCTCTAAAATTGAGGCTAATTCGTTCAGTTCGTGGTAGTGAGTGGCGAAAATCGTCCGCGATTGCAGTACCGTGGCTAAATACTCGGCCACAGACCAAGCTATGGATAAACCGTCAAAGGTGGCTGTCCCCCGGCCAATTTCGTCTAATAATACTAATGATCTGTCTGTGGCGTGATTGAGAATATTGGCAGTTTCGTTCATTTCCACCATAAAGGTGGATTGGCCGGTAGCGAGGTCATCCACAGCCCCCACCCGGGTGAAAATGCGATCGCAGATGGAGATTTTGGCCGACTTTGCCGGGACAAAACTGCCGGTTTGGGCCAACAATTGAATTAATCCCACCTGTCGCAGATAACAACTTTTGCCACTAGCATTGGGACCGGTGAGAATAATCAAGTCGGGGTATTCTAAACCTTCCTGATTGCCCAAATTAATCGAATTCGGCACAAAAAAGCCAGCCCCAAGGGATTGTTCCACCACGGGATGACGACCATCTTTAATATCGATAAGACGACCATCGGCGATTTCTGGGCGACAATATCCCTGATAAACGGCGATTTCTGCCAATGCTGCCAACACATCCAAAGCGGCGACTTTTGTGGCAACTTCCCGGATTTCTGGGGAAAATTCGGCTACTTGACGGCGTAAATCGCTAAAAATCTCGTATTCTAGGTTATTTAATTCATCTACTGCCGTCAGAATTATATTTTCTTTCTCCTTTAACTCGGTGGTGATATAACGTTCCTCATTGACTAAAGTTTGCTTACGAACATACTCTTTTGGGGCGAAATCGGCTTTACTGCGGGGTAAACTGATATAATAACCGAAAGTTTTGTTATAATTAACCTTAAGGTTACTAATACCCGTTCTTTCTTTTTCTGTCGTCTCCAGATTCTTAAACCAATCGATTACTTCCTGATAGTCGCGCCGCAGGGCATCCAATTGGGCATCAATTCCCTCGCGAATCACCCCCCCTTCCTTCAGATGCAGCGGAGGAGATTCCACCAGATGCGCTATCACCTGCTGGCCTAATTTTTCTAAATCGGCGGGAATTTGCTGTAAAGCTTTCAAATAGGGCGAATTTCCCGAAGCAACCAAAGCCGCTAAATCGGCTAATTTGACTAAAGATGCCGCTAGGGAAAGTAAATCGCGGGCGTTAGCCGTTCCTGCGCCAACACGACCGCTTAAACGTTCTATATCGTAGATTTCCCTTAATTTTTGCCGAATATCTTGGCGCAGGGCGGGATTATCCTTTAACTCTTGGATAGTATCTTGACGGGCGCGAATACCGCGAGAATCTAAGAGAGGTTGCAGTAACCAACGACGTAAAGCGCGACTACCCATGGCCGTGCAAGTGCGATCAATCGCCCATAATAGAGAACCATAGAAGCTACCATCGCGCACCGTTTGGGTAATTTCAAGGTTACGACGGGTTTGCCCATCTAAAATCAAAAATTCGGAGATAGAGTAGGTTTTTAAAGGTTGTAGGGGGACTTGATTGGCTTTTTGGGTATCTTCAATGTATTCTAATAGGCCTCCGGCTGCGCGAATGGCGAGGGGTAAATGTTCGCAGCCCATCCCCTCTAGGGAACGCATTTTATAGGTGATTAGGAGACGATTTTTCGCTTCTGTGAGAGTAAAGATATTTTGGGGACGGAGAGAATAACAAAAACTATCGGGTAAACAGGGGGGGAGATGGTCGGATTTTTCCCCGGGGCGCAAAATACGGTTTAAATCGGGGGCATTGATGGGAAAAAGGATTTCTGAGGGCTGTAAACGGGTTAATTCTAGGCTTAAAGCCGTTAAATCGCTGGCTTGGGTGGTGTAGAATTCTCCGGTGGAGATGTCTGCATAGGCTAATCCCCAATTTTCTCCGGTTATAACCACAGCAGCTAGAAAATTATTCTTTTTTGCGTTTAACATTCCCTCATCGGTGAGGGTTCCGGGGGTGAGCAGTTTGGTGATAGCGCGTTCTACGAGTCGTTTTTCGGCGGCTGCTTCCGTTGAATCCTCTACTTGGTCACAAATCGCCACCGCATAGCCTTTTTCCACCAATAAACGACTATAGCGCTCTAGGGCGTGGTGGGGAACCCCGGTCATGGCGACTCTCCCAATCCCTTTACCCCCTTCCTTGCTGGTGAGAACTAATTCTAATTCTCTGGAGATAATCACCGCGTCCTGAAAGAAGCACTCGAAAAAATCGCCCACACGATAGAGTAAAAGAGCATTGGGATAGGTTTCTTTTACCTCCACATAATGCTGGTACATGGGGGTGAGTTTATCGCGATCGAGTCCGCGATAATCACGATGGGGATCCTTATTGGTAGCCGGTGGTTCTAAGGGAAAATCCGAGGGGAGAGTCATGGGTGAAGGAAAGCTGGACAATTCTTTATTCAATTTACCGCTCTTGAGAACCTAGGATCAAAGAATCCCAATGGCCTAAGCTGCTAGTTCCCGTTATCCAACCCAGGGATTAACATCTGAGCTATCTAGGTGGATTTTATATCCTACTACATCCAGTTATTAAAAACTGATTATGTATTCCCCCTTTTGCCTCTTGCCTCTTGCCTTTTGCCTGTCCTTATAAGTAGCCTATGCTCAACGGATTTATTATCATTCCTTGTCCGAGAATTATATTTTTGTTAATAACAGTTATTTTTAAGGGGTGGGCTGCACTCTTTTAGTATAGACTTCGGCGGGATTAATTGAGGTGGTTATATCTTCTAAATCGAATTTTCGCAGGGTTTTATCTTTGGTATTGACCTGATAAACCAAACGATTAGTGATATCTAATCCAGTTAACCAATTACTGTGGGGATGATAGGCTCCCGTGTCGATATCTAACCAACCGGCACCGGCGACTAATTGCCCCGGACTTACCCCCGGAAAAGTAAAAGTAATCGTGTGGCCGGTGATAATTAATTTATCACTAAAAAAAGGTTCCGGCATACTGTGGAATTCATCGCGGATCCAACAAAAATGAGTAGCATCTTGTTCTTCTAGGGGTAAATGGGGATAAACCCCGGCATGAACCAGCCAAATATCACCTAAATCGGGGTAAAGAGGCAAGGTTTTCAGCCAATCGATGTGATCTTGCGGTATTTTGTGGTTATAGCTCACGAGAGTAGCATGACCGCCACTATAAAGCCAAGCCGGCAACATTTCCCCCATCATTCTTTGGCTGCCCAACACCTCTAGCAGCATCTGTTCATGATTGCCTAATAGACAACGATAGCGGTGTTGACGAACAAATTCAACCACTTGGGCGCTATTGGGACCACGATCAATTAAATCGCCCAAGAAATAAACTGGTTCCTTTTCTTGAGGCGCGATTGCTTCTATTAGCTGCAAAAGAGGATCGTATTGACCGTGAACGTCACCGATGATGATTCGACGGGAGGGCATAGTGGTAAAAATTGGGGGTCTGTGTTATCGTCCCTTGGTCGGGACTAATTCTAATATGCCCAGTTGAGACTTAGAAATTAACATTGATTTAGGGGAAATGGGGGAATTCAACTAAAACCCCATCACCCAACACCTAACCGGTCTAAATGTTAAGTTAAGTATCGAAGATCGGCAGTTTCATCACCCAGTAGTAATATAATCACTGAGTTATCAACTTTGATCCTTGAGTATGACTGCATTCACCACAACCCCCACCCTTGCTAATTTGCCCGCCAGTGACAGCCGTAGCCGCGTCAGTGAATTTATGAAATCCCTACAGGATGAAATTTGTCAGGGATTAGAAGAAGTGGATGGACAAGCAAAATTTATCGAAGATAGTTGGCAACGGCCTGAAGGTGGCGGCGGACGTTCGCGAGTTTTGCGGGAAGGGGCAATTTTTGAACAAGCAGGGGTGAATTTTTCGGAAGTTTGGGGGAAAGAATTACCTCCTAGCATTGCCAAACAACGGCCCGAGGCTGCCGGTCATCAATTTTACGCCACGGGAACCTCGATGGTTTTGCATCCTCACAATCCTTATATTCCCACGGTTCACCTCAATTATCGCTATTTTGAAGCCGGTCCAGTTTGGTGGTTTGGCGGCGGCGCTGATTTAACTCCCTACTATGGCTTTGAAGAAGATGCTAGTCATTTTCACCGCACTTTTAAACAGGTTTGCGACCAACATCATCCCGAATATTATCCCGTTTTTAAACGCTGGTGTGATGAATATTTTTATCTCAATCATCGTCAGGAAGCCAGAGGCATCGGCGGGATTTTCTTTGATTACCAAGACGGTTTAGACCCTCTCTATCGGGGTCCCTTTGCCGAAAGTGATGCCGCTATCTATTCAGAAAAATTATCTCCCCAACAACCCCGCAACTGGGAAGAAATTTTTAGTTTTATTAATGACTGTGGCCGAGCTTTTCTACCCGCTTACGTTCCCATTGTCCAGAAACGGCACTCGACGGAATACGGTGACAGAGAACGTCAGTTTCAACTCTATCGTCGCGGTCGTTATGTAGAATTTAATTTAGTTTATGATCGTGGCACAATTTTTGGGTTGCAAACTAACGGTCGTACCGAATCAATTTTGATGTCTTTACCTCCTTTAGTCCGTTGGGAATACTGTTATCAACCTGCACCCAATACCCCAGAAGCAAAACTCTATGATGTCTTCCTAAAACCCCAAGATTGGGTTAATTGGCAAGGTTAAATCAGTTATCAGTTATCAGTTATCAGTTATCAGTTATCAGTTATCAGTTATCAGTTATCAGAAGATTGCTTTTATTTATTCTTCCCAATTCATAATTCATAATTCATAATTCATAATTCATAATTCATAATTCATAATTCCTTCTCCCGTTCTAGTTATCTGTCATTTGTCAAGTAAATAAATCTAAAAATTTTGGCTAATTTTTGGACACCTCTCCATACTCGTCTGGAAACCACGGTGAAAAAGGGACAATTACTACCTAAAAATGCGTCTCTGTTAGTGGCATTGTCGGGAGGTCAGGATTCTCTATGTTTAGGTCAATTATTGCTGGATTTGCGCCCTCGTTGGGGTTGGCAACTAGCGATCGCTCATTGTGATCACCGTTGGTCCCAGGACCGAGGATTAGTGGATCATGTGCAGAAAATCGCCGAAATTTGGCAATTACCTGTTTATATTACCACCGCACCCCCCATGGCGGAAACGGAAGCCAAGGCCCGACAATGGCGTTATCAAGCTTTACAAACAATCGCCCAAGAACAGGGTTTTAATTATCTTCTCACGGCACACACGAGGAGCGATCGAGCGGAAACTTTTCTTTATAATCTCATGCGCGGGGCGGGTAGTGATGGACTTTCTGCCTTAACTTGGTTGACAAGTTTAACCCCGGATATTTTTTTAGTCCGTCCCCTCTTAAATGTTACTCGCGGGGAAACTTTCGCTTTTTGTCAAAGTCGAGAATTACCGATCTGGTACGATCGAGCTAATGAAAATTTACGCTATGCTCGCAATCGTATCCGTCTGGAATTATTACCCTACCTGCAAACTAATTTAAACCCCCAAATTGAAAAACATCTCGCCCAAACTGCCGAAATTTTGGAAGCAGAAAGCGATTATTTAGATAGTATTGCCCGGGATATTTTTCGTCAGGTTATCGATCTAGATCAACAAAGACTCGATCGCTCCCCTTTACAAATTTTACCTCTAGCGATACAAAGACGAGTGATTCGTTTATTTTTAGCTCAATATTTACCCTCATCGCCTAATTTTGCCGAAGTTGAGTCAGTGGTTAATCTTATTACTGGTGTTAATCGCGATGCCACTTCCTCCTTAAGCGGCAAAATTAGGGTAGAAGTCCAACAAAATTGGCTATATATCAGTTATCAGTGATCAGTTAAGTAGCTGGTTATAATTAAATTACAAATGGATTTTAGGTTCGATCCCCCCTGCCCCCCTTGATAAGGGGGGTGCCGATAGGCGGGGGGATCTGAAAGTTTTCAATACCTACCTACTTATCAGTGATCAGTGATCAGATTACAGTTTTAAGTGGACAGTGTTAGGTGAAAACTTCGCTACTTTCTTTTTCACTGATTACTGCTTACTGTTTACTGTTCACTGAAAAAACCCATCTCCCCATTCTAGTTATCTGTAGCTAACTTTTACAGCAATTAGTTTAAGGATCAACTAAAATAGTAATACAATTAAACTAAAAATAAAATTGGCGGGGCATAATGAGCGAAACTAAAGTAATTAATCGAGAAAATTTACTGGTAAATCTCCGGCAACAACTACGCGCCGGACAACAGGAATTAGCCGATTGGCAAGGGGGAAAAATGGCCATTTCTGCGGTGCCGGGGGCAGGAAAATCCCACAGTTTGGCCGTAGCTGCCGCCATGGTTATTGCTCGTGAGCAACTGCACGCTAAAAAACAGTTAATTATTGTCACCTACACCCGCTCGGCTGCCGCTAGTATTAAAGCTAAAATTAAACAACGCTTGCAAGATTTACAGCTTTCTGCTCAAGGTTTCAGCGTTCAAACTCTGCACGGACTGGCTCTACAATTGGCCCGCCGTTACCCGGAATTATCGGGATTAGACCTCGAATCTTCTACCTTAGTTATTCCGACTCCTAGCCACAGAATTATTAGAAACTCGGTGGAAAAATGGCTAATTGCTGACCCAATTCGTTATCAAAAGTTATTAGAAGGAGTGGAATTTGATGGGGAAGAAACCGAAAGATTACGCCGTCAATCGGTGCTGAGAACCGAAATTTTACCTAGTCTTGCTTATGCGGCCATTCATGAGCTAAAAAGTTCGGGATTATCACCGCAGCAAGTCTGGGAATTAAGCCACTATAGCGACGATAATTATCAAATTCTCGCTATTGCTAGTGGTTTGTACCAACAGTATGAAATCCTGATGCGTCAGAAAAACTATATAGATTATGATGACATGATTTTAGGAGCCTTGCGGGTATTAGAGGAAGAAAAAATTCGCCGACAATGGCAAAAATCTGTCTTTGGAGTTTTTGAAGATGAGGCACAGGATTCTAGTCCTCTCCAAGAAAAACTAATTACTATTTTAGCAAAAAATAATGACGGGGAAATACCTAATTTAATTCGCGTCGGCGATCCCAATCAAGCCATTAATTCCACCTTTACCCCCGCCGATCCTGTTTACTTTAATTGGTTTTGTGAAAGTTGTCAAAGCGAAGGCAATTTATCGACTATGAACCAAGCAGGTCGCAGCAATACTAAAATTATTGAAGCTGCTAATTTAGTTTTACAATGGGTCGATCGAGATTGGAAACAGGGAAAAGATAATCATAAAGTTACCGAGGCTCCTTTTCGGGTTCAAGCGATTATTCCCGTCGGTGCTGAAGATCCCCAACCTAATCCAGTTAAGGAGGGAAAAGGATTAGAAATTTATCAACCCGATGACATTTATCAAACAGTAGAATTAATCGAAAAACGTCTAGTTAAATTACTCCAAGAAAACCCTCAACATAATGCCGCTATCCTCGTTAGAGAAAATCGACAAGGACACTTTTTTGCTCAAAAATTTGCCCATTTTTATAAAAGTTATCAGATCAGAATTTTTGAAGCTAATGAGATCGATCGCTTTTCCCAAATTCCCGCCGAAATGCTGAAACTATTGGCTTTTGTCGAACGTCCCCACTCTCCCGATTATCTCAAAGCGGCCTTAGAAGTGCTACAATTTAGGGGTTTAATTACTGCCCAAGACTTAAATCCTTTAGTTACCTATCCCGAACAATTTCTTTATCCCACTCCCCTCGATCCTGAACTGAAATCTAACGAAAAAATCGCCCGTCGTTATTGCTGCAGTTTACTAAAAGCTAGATTAGAATTACCCCATTATCAACTCCTGTCTTTTTTCGCTATGACTCTCCAATATTCGGGGTCAGAATTAGCAACTTTGCAAAAATTAACCGCCCGTATTTATCAGGAAACTGCTGGTAATAGTTCTCTGAAAAATACAATTAATACTCTTAATGAAATTATCGCCTCTGAGCGCTTTGAAGGAGTGGAAGAAGATAACGACGATTGTTATACTCGTCCTGGACAACTGACGATTATTACTATGCACAAAGCCAAGGGTTTAGACTGGGATTATGTTTTTATTCCCTTTCTTCACGAAGATATTATCCCAGGCAAACCTTGGGTACCCAATGGGGCAAAATTTTTGGGAGATTTTACCCTCGCAGAAGTGGCACGAGCGCAAATTCGAGCAGCGGTTCATCAACGCTATTTAAACCCCGACAGCATACCAATTATTCCCCCACCTTTAAGCGCTTGGTTAGAAGCTGGACAACTTAAAAAAGCTGAAGAATACCGACTTTTGTATGTAGCGATGACGCGAGCAAAAAGACTTTTATGGATGTCGAGTGAAAAAAAAGCTCCCTTCCGTTGGAACACTTTTCGCGGAGATGAAAGTAGTCAATTACAGGATAAAAATCCCTGTCCTGTCTTTCCTGTTTTAATCAATGCTTTCCCCGATTCTTTCTGTGTTTAACTGTTGCTGCAGCGTCCGCGGATAAAGAATTAGGAAGACAAACCACCAGAGGAGTATAGGAATAGATAGGAGTAGGGTTAACCAGAGACGCTGAGTTAAAAACCAACACCCAGCAATTAGGGTAATTCCTGTCAATAAAATCGACCAAGGTTGACACCAACGGGGTTTGTGATTCCAAACGTTATCGGATTTCGAGTTAGACATTAGTTAAGGGGCGGTAATTTACTAACTTGATTTTATAGTGATCGAGCTTAAAAAACGCTTGGGAAGACCGAAAGAGTCAAAAATTACTCGATTTACTTATTTAAAAATAACTCCCCGCAATCATAGCCGCTAATAAAATAAAACCGACCCAAACATTTTGACCGAACATTTGACCATAAACTGGTTTGGGTAAATCCGATTGACGTAACAACCAGTATTGACGCAACCAAGCAATCGCCGCTAGACCCAACCCTAGCCAAAAAGAGGCTGATAACTGCATTTTTTGCCCCTCCCAAGCCAATAAACCCACTGTTAGGGCAAAAAAGACCCCCACGGCTTCCGGGGCGTATTTGCCGAAAAATATGGCACTAGAGTTAATACCAACCTTGAGATCATCCTCTCGATCGGACAGAGCATAAATTGTATCAAATGCCAATGTCCAAAAAATCACCGCTCCCCATAATATAAATGTATTACTATCTAACGACCCGGTGACGGCACTCCAACAGATTAAAACCGCAAAACCCCAAGCGAGAGAAAGAACCAATTGGGGTACAGGAAAAAAACGCTTGGCGAGAGGATAGCAGATAATCAAGGGAACGGCGGCCACACATAGGGAAAAACTCAGGAAATTGAGATATAAAGCTAAAATTGCGGCGCAAAAGAAAGCAATCAGAGCGATAATCAAACCAACCTTGATCGATAAAGCTCTGGCCGCTAAAGGACGGTTACGAGTGCGATCGACTTGTGGATCGATATCCCGATCCCAAAGATCGTTAACCACACAGCCGGCGGCGCTAGTGGCCAAAGTTCCCAAAATGATCACCCCGATCAAGGGTAGTGGTGGCACCCCGTCTGCCGCCAAAAATACCGCCCATAAAGCGGGAATCATCAAAATTAACCTACCGGCGGGTTTATCCCAGCGCAAGAGGCGAATAATCGTCATCCAAGTGGGTTCTAGATCGGGTTGGGATATAGTCATAATTTCTCGTAAAAAGTAGAAACTAGGAGTTAAGGGGATGTGGGGTGTAGGGTGTGGGGTGTGGGGTGTGGGGTTTTGGGGAGAAAATTAATTAATTTTGGCCAGTAGCTGCCTTTTGCCTTTTGCCTTTTGCCTTTCCTAACCAAGAAGTTAATTTTGCACGACTACTTACTTAACGTGATTACCAGCCCCAACTATTGGGAACCCCTTTAAACGGACCAACCACATCGGAGGTTATCCATCCCCCATAAAAGTTGCCCGGTTGCGGTTGTACTAATTCCCCGTCGGCATAACAAGCGGTCATTTTGGCAGGATAAAAGGCCAGATAATTCTTAATTGCTTGAAACTCTGGTGTTGGATCCGGATAATACCAAGCGACGTTAATTGCCTGTTGATCCCCAACGGTGATATTGTAATATCCCGCTAGACCTTTCCACTCACAAAAAGACTTTTCTGCTGTGGCTTGCAGGTATTCCATTTTAATATCTTGGGGCGGTAGATAATAAACTGGAGGATGACTGGTTTCTAGAACTCGATAACTGCTTTTAGTATCGGCAATTATCACCCCATTAAAGATAATTTTTAGGTGTTTAGGCGATAATTCTAGGCGCGGGGGACGAGGATAATCCCAGACGGATTCCTGTCCTGCTTTTGCTGGTATCGGTTGGGGACGAAACATAATTTTTCTTATATTATTCTCCGAGTCAGTATTCTCTGAGTCATTTCACCGTTTACTGATTACTGATTACTGATTGGGTGCATCTCCTATTGGTGACTTTCTCTGACATATAGGTGAGCAGCAGAAGTCATTTAAAGAGGGCGAATGCAATTCGCCCCTACAATAATAATATTATCGCACCAATGGTAGGGGCGCATCGCGTGCGCCCAAATGTAGTATAGATATTTCTACAAAATTGAGATGCACCCGATTACTTTTCACTGATTACTGTTTACTGATCACTGAAAAGAGTTTTCTCAGGGTTTCCACTCGTTCTCGATTGACATTTAAATCCGATTCTCCTAACCGGGAGGCTGAGCGAACATCGATCGCATTTTTGCTAGGATTAAGAGAAAATTCTAGATCATCGACAAATCCCATCCATTGACTGCTAAATTCGGCGTAGAGATAGTTACTATCTTGGTTAATAATTTTAGTTCTCGGTTGGGAGGCGATAATTTTAGCTAATTGCTCGATCGCTTTTTCACCGCTACCCTGATAACTAAGGGGTTCGATCGCATGAGCCTGATCCTGACTCTGACTACTAACACAATTAGGAGTGACTGGACAAGGGGCCAGTTTACCCTCCCTGACTCCCAAATAATCGGGACGAGTACCGGCGAATAAACTGACGCTATCGGGAGCGATTAACCTAATTCCTAGCCAAATGAGCAGTATTCCTAGAAAAATAAACGGGGTTAGCCGGAAAGATTTTTTCACCGTGTTGGGAGTTTCAGTCATGCTAGTCTTACAGAATCACTTCAATTAACTTAACATTGATAGGTGTGACAATATCAGGAGATAGAATAAGATGTTTCTCGATGAATTACAACCCGTTGTTAAAGAACTGATTCAACAACCGATCGCTTTTTTCGGTGGTTTTGCCTCTGGATTACTGCGCTTGAAACTTTCGGACGATCCCCTCAAAAAATGGTTAGAAGAGCAGGGATTAGTCAGTTTTAACGACAATAATCAGGATAACGGCAACAGTCCCCAGTCGATCTCGATCGATTAGGGATCGGGGGTTAGCTGTTGGGGGTGAGGGTATTCTCCCATCCCCAAAACCCCCCGCTTACCACCCCATCAGCTTAACTTGTTGCTGAAAGTAGATAAATTTCCTCGGCTACTCGTTTTAAGCGTCTTAATTGCGCTTCCATATCCTTTTTAGTCCATTTGGCGGCGAATTGCTGGAATCCCCACCCCACAACCGGATTAGGAATCGCAAACTCAAAACGATTGATTAAACAAGTGCCGTCATCATTGGGTTGACATTCCCAGCGATCGCAACCGCGAAAAAAGCCTTCAAATTGCCAGACAATTAATCCCGGTTCCCTCTCAATCACCGTACTTTTCAGCGTTGGCTGAATTAGGGGAATTTGAATCAAAAAACGACTTCTCCCACCGATATCGGTCTTCCAATCGCCGATAGGTTCACAAACTAACACCGGATTCAACCAACGACGCATTAACTCTAAATCCGTGATACAACGCTCCACCGTCGTGGCACTAGCTTTAATCTGAATTGATTGTTCAAATACTTGACAAGATGACATTGATCTGCTTATAAATTACTGGCTGAGAATTATCGGTAGTCGGACAAAAATAAAGTTAACTGTGCAGACAAGGCAACAGTAAGGGTTTCGGCCTTGGTTACATTTCTTAACATAGTCTTGTTTATAGCCTTTCTCATCAAGATGAAGTGTAACCTAATTTGCTATGGACGACCGGCGATCGACCCCCCAAAACGAAAACTTCCTACCTCACCATTAAGATAACTGCTCTCAAGCTCACTTTTTCACTAGCTTGAGCAACTCTCGAAAACGTTGGCGTAATCTCTCGATATTAACTGATAATAACATTGGTATCGATAACAAAACGTTTAGTCATCTTCATTTAAGAGAGATTCTAAAATTTCAGGGTTTAATCCTCTCTCTTGTGCTTTTTGTCCAATAGTATCCATCGTTTTATATAATTTGTCCAGAGATTCTTTTATAGATAAATTTGAAGATTGAACATAAAAAGCGATTTTTTTTCTATTTTTTGACGCTCTTCTTCTGTTGCATTCCAATAAGTTTGAGCAACATCTAAAGGAACTTTGATTTTAATTTCCGTTTGATAGTTTGTCATAATTATATTTTTTTAGTTTAGTAATAAAGAAATTCAGTCGAAATTAATAGCCTCCCTTCCGCCAGCGTTACAATCTAGAAGTTTCAGTTACTCTAGCGCATTGTTAAACCGATTGTCAAGTTTAGTTACTCTCAATTTAAGATATGTAATTTACTTTGGTTGCGAAAAACCAACGCCGCTAGTGTAAGTATTCTCCAGCGCCGGGGCTAAATCTAAAGATGACGTTGGGGGGAAGGCTAATGCAGGAACGGTAAATAAATTTGGCTGAGTTGTTTGCTATGATTAGGGGTAATTATTAACACTTCTTAAAAAGCGAGTGGAAAAATGAGGCAAGTCATTGTATATCGAGACGAAGACGGCTATTGGATTGTGGAGTGTCCAAGTCTCAAAGGCTGTGTTAGTCAAGGAAAAACGAAAGAAGAAGCCTTGATTAATATAAAAGAGGCGATTGCCGGTTATATTGCGGCTTTAGCGGAAGACGGCCTGCCGATTCCAGCAATTATTAGAGACGTTGAAGTCTAACCATTATGAGCGGAATTAATCGCGAGATTTTTCTTGACACTAAGCATATTTCTAAACATCTACCGAATACTCCACAATCACGGAGATTACTGTTACGAGGACGAGCTATTCATGTGTTTAAAGATGAAGATACAATGCTACGAGTTATTCAGGCTATCATGGAAAGGGGTGAATACACGGGCAATGTTCGAAACTATGAGCGCTATGGGCTATTCTTTGCCGAAGCGATTGGTTGTCGTATCAGCCCAGATGGTTTAAAGTCTTCTTTATTCTACGGCGAGGTTAAGATTAATGCAAACAACGAATATCACGCAATTCCTCGAACCCGACCTAGTGAAGGATAATTGGCGCTTCCTAGAAGTTTGGGTGGATTCCATGCAGTCCCCTCCCTATATCCTGCTAGTGTTGATCGATAAGGCGAGGGGGTGTTATGTTTTTGATCCTGCTGAAAAGTACCGTCTCGTCAAGGCGTTTCCAGATTATGAAGAGGCTCAACTCTGGCTCTTGGAAGATGAATACGAACCGATTGAAGGACGATTATCTAGTGAGGAAAGCGCTTAGATTTGTTTAAACTTGTCGTTTGGAATGAAGTCAGAATATCGCCTTACCAGTGCCGTTAGGGTAAGCACCGAGATAGTTACGAATGGAGTCAGGTTTGGGTAATTGGCGCTAGGATTATCGGAGGATTTTCTTTCGGCACTGGTAGAAAACAATTAGGAGGATTTATGATCCCGGTTAATGAGGCTCAACAAAAGTTGCAGGATTTGATTGATTCAGTGACTGTTTCCCACGAACCCATTATTATTGAGGGATGCGATGGTAATGCAGTTTTGCTATCTGAAGGGGATTGGAAATCGGTACAAGAAACGTTATATCTCCTCTCAATTCCGGGGATGCGAGAATCCATTCGGGAGGGACTGGCAACGCCGGTTGAAGAATGTGCTGAGGAGCTAGAATGGTGAGGTGGAAATTGGTTTACACCAAACAGGCGCAGAAAGACCCTAAGAAGCTTAATTCTAGTCATTTAAAAAATCCTGCGGATGTGGACACATTATGGGTAGCGTTAAGACATCGTTAAATCGTGGACTTCCGTTAGGTTAAGCCGCCGAAAAAAGTTATTTTTTGTCAGGAAAATCCTTTTCTTAAATTTGATATCCATGTTTCTCTGTTTAGCGCTTCCCATTTCTACCGCCTTAAATAGTTCCTGAGCATGAGCGGCAATTTCTCCTGTCGTTACATTGATGTATAATGAATGATACAATATGTTTAACGGAAAATCGATCATGAAAACCTTAAAAATTGATTTAGCTTCAATTATTGTTCTTGCTAGTAGTACCGTTGCTGTTGCACAGCAGATCATGACCTACCCAAAATTTAAAGATATTAATCAACAAAATAATCTTTCGTTATTTAATGGTATGTTGCCTAGCAAGTTACCTGCTGCTTTTGATCAAGGGAAAGTTGTTATTACACAATTCGGTAATTCTTGCATATCCTATATTATTGCTAAAGAGGGTATTAATTTAACTAGACTTCCCTTAATTCCCTTCAAGCGATACCCAACTATGGATGCTTATGGAGTCGTTGGTAACAGTTTTCCTCCATTGTCTAATTATGCTGCTCTTAAAGATGGATTACCTGAGAAACTCTACAATTCAGGTTCCCTTATTTATATTAGGGCTTGTGGTGGCAGAATAGATGGACCAGAACTTCGCAGGGAGGTTAAAACCTCTCAAAGATCAGAACTTCCTGATGGGAGAAAAGCTTTCTTTTTGAAATGGAATCAGTTTGAATGGAAACCTTCCTGGTGTGTATTTGAGAAGGAATCTGAAAGTCAATCTGATTTTATTTGTGTTGGCATTGCCAATTCTCCCAAAACAGCCTTGGAAGTTCTAAAATCGATTGTTCGGGAACCTCATTAAAATGAATTTTTTTGTTAGTAATTGAGTAGTTGAGTTGATGTTAAAAAACTAACCGTTGGTTGTGTTAGGTTTCTTACATTGACCCAACGCACACGCTAACTAACAATATGGTCCAAATTCTTCACCCCAGCGTAATGGTGGTGTTTGCATATAGCTAACACACTCCATTTCTTTTGTTTTACCATCAGATTGAATATAGTAATAAACAACCAAATCTGATTTATCAAGACCGAAACTAACTATCGCTGTATTACTACAATTAACAACGATTCTATCCGCCCAACTTTTCATTAAAACTCCGGAACTCATTATATTATTAATAATATTATCACTTTTTGGGTCTCTATTAGTATAGGTCTCATTAAATGGACTTAAAGCAATCGATAATTCATCTGTCCTGTTTGTCGGATTACCCGTTCTACCTTCATTAGCAGTTCCTCGAGAAAGACGGAAAATATAAGCTCGTCTAACTCCCTTAGAACGAATTTCTTGAAGTACCTTATCAACAGTAGCTTGACAGCCTAGTTTTGGCTCTGACGAATCTGACGAAATTGTTTCAAGGGCACGGAACACTCGATCATTAACTTCAATGTACATTTTTAGCGCTTCACTATGAGGTACATTAGCTAGAGGAATATCTTGATCCGCATTCTTTTGCTTGTTCCATGGTTCTCCTATTTGAGCAATGACATCACTTCCTGTACCGGCACCAGTGACCCATATATTAACCCAATTTACTACATTTGAAGGTTTTGAACGCTGTTTTTTTGCCTGCTCACACTCAATCTGAGATTGAGTACGTCGATTAGAACTAGAAGGATAGTCAGATGAACAATCTTTTTTATTATCAATACCTGATTTACCAACAGGATCAAGTGTAACTAATAATTGCACTTTTGCCCCTAAAGAACGTGCAACTACATAAGCAGTATCACCACCGTAGCTATGCCCAACTAAAACAATAGGTGAGTTTGGATGGTTTTTCAAATGATTCTGAATATAATTGATTGATTGAGTATATTTATCCCAAGGATAGTATTCAACCGCTAGATACTTCATTTTGGGCGATTCTGTGTATATTTTTTCTATTTTTTCTTTTAGATTTTTAACAATTTGTGTATTTTCATCACGAAAACCACCGTAAAAAATTAATAATGGTGAAGGTGGTGAAACATAGTTCTCGCCCTGACCATCGCCCGAGGAAATTATCAATGACTTAGGATAAAAATTTACTTCAGTTTTGATATTCTCATTTTGTGTCACCATTGACCCTAATTGATTTCCAGTGGAAGCATCGACCGCGGATAATCCAATTGCTCCACAAATCGTCCAAGTCACAATCTGCCAAAGTTGTCTTTTCATATTAATTTCATATTCAAGGTTTCTTCCAGAAAACGGGTTTCTTTAAGAAACCCGTTTTCTCGGTTTCTTTACCGCAATCCTAGCATATTTATTTTAGTCGAAGCCATCGGATTAGCGCAATGCGATCGCCATTTATCAAAGGATCGCCAAGTAATACTAAATCCAGTTATTAAAGACTAATTATTTAGGATTTGCTGAAAAACTTTTTGCCGCAAACCCTAACTATAGGCTCAAGCTCACTTTTTCACTAGCTTGAGCAACTCTCGAAAACGTTGGCGTAAACTCTCGATATTAGCCGATTTCCCGCCATAACGCCAATCAACGTAGGCGCGAGCAATCTCCTCGATAATATTCGCCACCGGGGACGGTTGGACGCGGCGGGCGGCGGCGGCGTATTCTAAAGGAGTTTGAGCGGGATGTTTACCATAACCGGCTTCTGTTAAGATTCCTAACATTTGCTGGTATAAACGCTCGATTGGTGGTAGTTTTGCTAACTTGCGACTCCTACGCCAACGATGGAACTGTCGCCATCCTAACCAACCAGCGTAAGCGAAGACGACCCCCAATAAACCGCCGAGAATTCCCCCGAAAAGACTGCCAGAAATAAAGCGCCATAACCAGGCCAATAACTGACCGATAGTAACGATAACATTTTCCCAAATCAGACCGAGAAAACCCGTGACTGGGGAAGGCAACCATCCGGTTACCCATTGCCAAAATTGCTTGAGGACGCTAAAAGGTTCCACTTCCTCAAAGGATGGGGGAATTAATTCGTGGCCTGGGATAGGATCGAAAGTGTACCAACCGTAACCCGGAAAAAACACCTCTGTGATGGCGTAAGCGTCCGTATTTTGGACAACATAAAAGCCAGTGAAAGGATTAAACTGGCCAGGGGCAAAACCGGTGGCTAATCGGGCAGGAATACCGATCGAGCGTAACATAATCGTTAACACGGTGGAAAAATGATCGGCGTAACCCCCCTGAAAACGAAACAAAAAGGCCGAGACTAAATCCTCATTTTCGGCTAAAAAGGGCAAATCGGTTTTTAATTCATAGTTTTGCTTTAATACTTGGGCTAAATATAGGGCCTTCTCGTAGGGAGAGGTTAAAGGTTTGGGAGATTTGGCCAGCAATTCCTCGGTTTTTCGGCGGACTTTCGGGGCAATTTCGGCAGGAATTTGTAAATAATGCTTGAGAATAGACTTAGGGTAGGTTTCTGGGGCCGATCGCAATTGGCTGCGATTGCGTTCCGGCACTTGTGAGATTACAGTATAAGTTAGCCATTCTGCTAATCTTCCCGGCGACCTTAAGCTATTTTCTCGGTCCAGAGATACCTGTCGAGTGGGAAAAAAGAGAAACTGGGGCGAAGTAAGAGCAGGGATAATATTCGGTAAACTGGAGACAATGCTGTAGGTTTGGACTACCTGATGGGTTTTGGCTTGGGTTGCGGGTAGCGGCACAAAAAAGCGATAGGACCAACTACTGCGATTTAAATCCTCTACTTCTTGATCTCGCGAGATTTGCCACCCTTGACCAGTATAGCGATCAAAGGCCATGGCCCGCCAGAATCCGGGGGCTTGAGAACGTACCCGCATGACTGTCTGGGGAGTCATACTTCCCCGCAAATTTTGGTTGATTTGGCGGTTAAAACCGTAATAAAAGGTAGAATCTAACTGTCCTGACCCTGTAGTGGGACTATTACCGCCATTTACGCCACCATTCCCCGTTTCACCCTCGCGCACATAGCCGGGGTTAACGATTTGTCGGTCTCCCTGTTCAAAACCCTGATTTTCCATACCTCCTGGACTATTGACGGGAAAAGATTGAATTTGATAACCCGGAAAACGCGGCATCAGAGCAAAAATTGTCAATCCCAAGAGGAGAATTGTCAGAAAGAAAATCCCGAAACGTTTGGGAGAAAGGGAAGAATTTTGCGGGGAAACTAATTTTTTTGTGGCTAGACGCGGGGATTTCTTTGAGAAGAAAGGGAGACTCTGATTGAGATTATCTAAACCTAAACGAGAACGATAGTCTAAAACTAGGGTAGGTAGGGATAAAAACAGAAATAGGATTAACCAAGGCGCAAAAGCGAGGGTTTGGGAGATTGTCCCGGCGACTCCCAAGAGAATTAAACCGATTACCATAGAATACCCTAAGTCTTTGCGTCGGGGCAGGTCAAAACTATGGAGAATTTGCAGTTGAATTAGTAATTGTGTTAGAGCAATACGACTATCCTGCATCGCAACGATATCCCCCAAGAATAGCGCCAACACTACCAACATTCCGATCGCTATACAAAATTTTGCCCCGATATTGCGCTTTTTCCTGCGTCGCCAACTCCAGATTCCGCCGATAATACTGAGAGGAACCGCCCAAATACTGGTATAACTATCGGTAGCCACATCGGTGGCGATAATACCGACGATTACTAACGCTTGCACCAGAATTCTTAAAATAATCGATTCCTCGGTTTCTGGCAACGGAGAAGATTCTATCTTTTGCCAGAGGGTTTTTAAGGAAGGTCTTGGACGAGCGGCACTGCTAACCATAGGGTAAATTGGGAGAAGGACAAAGAAGTTAATTTTATGTTTCCCAGTTCTAATCTCGATCGCTCCATGGGGTAAAGTGGATTTTAGATGTCAGGAGATAGGAAAATAGGGAGATAGGGAGACGATAACTGATTACTGATTACTGATAACTGACCTATGATAGCCGTTACCAACCCTGAAATTTTACCGTTACTTCATCCCCTGATTGGACAATTAGCCACAGCAATTCTGTCCCACTGGGAAAATTATCTTGATTTGTCGCCCTTTGAGTTACCCGAAGGTTTAGGCTATGTGGAGGGACGTTTAGAAGGGGAAAAATTGATTATCGAGAATCGCTGCTATCAAACTCCCCAGTTCCGCAAAATGCACCTAGAACTGGCTAAACTGGGCAATGGTTTGGATATACTTCACTGTGTCATGTTCCCCCGTCCAGAATATCCGCTGCCGATGTTTGGATGTGATATAGTCTCCGGCAAAGCGGGAATCAGTGCCGCTATTGTGGATCTTTCTCCCACCAGTGGCGATAAAACCCTCTCTAGTGCCTATAATCAAGCTTTAGCGGCTTTACCTGCGGCTAATTTCGCCCAGGCTCGTGATTTGCCCCCTTGGGGTCATATTTTCTCCCAATATTGTCTGTTTATTCGTCCCGAAACCGCCGCCGAGGAACGACAATTTTTACAAAGAGTTACAGATTTCTTGACAATTCACTGCAAATGTGCTAGGGAAAGTCAGCCTCTTTCTGGGGAAGAAGCACGCATTTATTTACAGGGACAACGGGATTATTGTAGTCAACAGCAAAAAAACGATAAAACTCGGCGTGTACTAGAAAAAGCCTTCGGTTGGGAATGGGCAGAGCGTTATATGACGGGGGTTCTCTTTGATTTGCCCGATTAAGTAGGGAGGCACAATTATTTGTAGGATGGGTTAATGGTATAAAACCCTACACCCCACACCCCACACCCTGCCCCCACCGAAAAACTTTTTTAGCAAACCCTAATTAGGCCAGAAGTCTCTTGAAACTTAACAATATTAACAGACAAGGACAGGAAAATAATTGCTAGATTGATTTAGGTACAGTCAAATGTAACCGCGAGAACAAGCGAAAAAAAGGCGGTTTTGCTAGGTAAAACCGCCAAAAAGCCCTAGCTTAATTTCTCGATTCTGACGATTAAATAAATATTAAAACAGCCGATGAATCTAACGAACTTTCCTTGGTTAACTGTCATCATCCTTTTTCCTATCGTCGCCGCTTTATTGGTTCCCATAATTCCCGATAAAGACGGTAAAACCGTGAGATGGTTTGCTCTGACGGTGGGATTAATCGACTTTGCCCTAATTATCTACGCTTTCTATAGCAGTTACGATTTCGCTAATCCCAATCTGCAATTAGTGGAAAGTTACCAATGGTTGCCCGAAATTGACCTAAGATGGTCATTAGGAGCCGATGGCCTCTCCATGCCTCTGATTATCTTAACGGGATTTATTACCACTCTAGCTATCTTAGCGGCTTGGCCGGTGACTTTTAAACCGAAACTATTCTACTTCCTGATGCTGTTGATGTACGGGGGACAGATTGCGGTGTTTGCCGTACAGGATCTGTTACTGTTCTTCCTCGTCTGGGAATTAGAATTAGTCCCCGTCTATCTGATCCTCTCTATTTGGGGCGGTAAACGCCGTCTCTACGCGGCCACCAAATTTATCCTTTACACCGCCGGAGGCTCTCTCTTCATCCTTGTAGCGGCGCTGACGATGGCTTTTTATGGCGATACCGTCTCCTTTGACATGGTGACTATTGCCGGCAAGGATTTCCCCCTGAAACTGCAATTATTCCTCTACGCTGGTTTTCTGATTGCCTACGGGGTAAAACTGCCCATCTTCCCTCTTCATACTTGGCTACCGGATGCCCACGGCGAAGCCACTGCCCCTGCCCATATGTTACTAGCGGGAATTTTGCTTAAAATGGGTGGTTATGCGCTCTTACGGATGAATATGGGGATGTTACCCGATGCTCACGCCGTTTTCGCCCCCGTTTTGGTGATTTTAGGGGTAGTTAATATTATCTACGCCGCCTTAACCTCCTTTGCCCAACGCAATCTTAAGCGCAAAATTGCCTATTCTTCCATCTCTCACATGGGATTTGTGCTGATTGGCATGGCTTCCTTTACCGATATTGGCACAAGTGGGGCGATGTTACAGATGATTTCCCACGGACTGATTGGGGCGAGTTTATTCTTTATGGTCGGTTGTACCTACGATCGCACCCATACCCTGATGTTAGACGAGATGGGCGGTGTCGGCAAGAAAATGAAGAAAGTTTTTGCCATGTGGACCACCTGTTCCCTCGCTTCCCTCGCTTTGCCCGGGATGAGCGGTTTTGTGGCGGAATTAATGGTATTTATCGGTTTTGCCACCAGTGATGCCTATAGTCCCACTTTCCGCGTCATCATCGTCTTTTTAGCGGCTATCGGTGTCATTCTCACTCCGATTTATCTCTTGTCCATGTTGCGAGAAATTCTCTACGGGCCGGAAAATAAGGAATTAGAAGAACACCATGCCCTAGTGGATGCGGAACCCCGGGAAGTCTTTATCATCGCTTCTCTATTAGTGCCAATTATCGGCATTGGACTCTATCCCAAAGTGGCCACGACGATTTACGATGCTACTACCAATAAATTAACCGCCCTAGCGCGTAATTCTGTCCCCAGTTTAGTGCAACAGGCAAAGGCAAAAACCCCCAGTTTCTCCCTTTATTCCCTAAAAGCCCCCGAAATCTAAGGATTTATCAGTTATCAGTTACCAGTTACCAGTTACCAGTTATCAGATTTGAGTTTTAAGTGAGCAGTATTAAATCCCAATTTCCGCACTTCTTAACATTCAATTGATAATTTTTACTAATATTAAATCCGGTTATTAAAGAATGATTATTTATTCTCCCTTTTGCCTATTGCCTATTGCATGAGTGCCTCTCCTCATAACTAGCCTGTACTCAATGGATTTAGTATTATTATACTTTTAATTGATTGTGTGATTATTTTAATGCGATCGCTACTGAGTACAGCCTGTAGAATTATTAGAATTAGTCCCCACTGGAGCAATCGCGCCCAAAGAAGATTAGGCGGTCGCAACGCGCTCGCTACGCGAGACCGCAACATGGCAAAATATAGGAGTTTAGCTCATGTCTAACGAAACCGTGACTTATTCCCTAGAAGCTGTTCTAACAAGGATTGAGGGGAAAATAGACTCTCTACAAAGGGATGTTAACAAGCTAGAGATAGGACAATCGGAGTTAAAAGGGGAGATTAAAGCCCTAGATGAGCGACTAACCACAGAAATTAAAGGATTAACTGCAAGAGTCGCTAATCAGGAATTTACCAATCGAGGGATTCTAATCGCTTTGGTTGTTGCCATTTTAGGAGGGGCAGCCAAACTTTTTGGTTTTCTTCCCAATCCCTAACAGATATCTAATTAGGAAGTTGCCGTTTTCTTTTCACTGATAACTGAAAAATCCCTACCCTACCCAATCACCTCGTGTAAATCCGTCGGTGCGAGATTAGGATAAACCACTTCACCATCCTTAAACCAAATAATGCGCTGAGAGTGACGCGCCACATCAGCCTCGTGAGTTACCATCACGATAGTAATACCACTGTTATTCAATTCTGAGAAAATAGCCATCACCTCTTGGGTAGTTTTCGAGTCTAGCGCCCCCGTCGGTTCATCAGCAAGTAATAATATGGGTTGATTGACAATTGCCCTAGCAATAGCGACGCGCTGCTGTTGTCCTCCCGATAATTGATTGGGTTTATTGTGCAGTCGATTATCTAATTTTACCTTCGTTAAAGCAGCGATCGCTCTTTCCTTTCTTTCTTGAGGAGAAACCCCACCATAAATCATCGGTAACATGACATTTTCCAGCGCACTCATCTGGGGTAAAAGATGGAATTGCTGGAAAACAAAGCCGATTTTACGATTGCGAATCTGAGCTAAATCCCCATCCGGCAGCGTGGAAACGTCCAGATTTTCTAGATAATAAGACCCCGAGGTGGGACGATCAAGACAGCCGATAATATTCATGGCTGTGGATTTTCCCGAACCTGAAGCCCCCATAATAGCGCAATATTCCCCTTTTTTTAGGCTTAAATTGATGTTATTGAGGGCTTTAACTATGGTTTCGCCACTGCCGTAGATTTTAGACACATTTTCGAGGCGAATAATTACCGGCTGATAGACTTCGGCTTTATCGTTGCGTTCGCTGAGAGAGGAAGTATCAAAACTCATGAAATAAATTCGTGGGGGCAGGGTGTGGGGTGTAGGGTGTGGAATGTAGGGTTTTACCGATTTTCAGGGGGTCAATTACCTAATTTTCAGGCAAAAAGTGCCTAAATTTCCCCCCTGATCACTCCAAGGGCTGGCAGTTTTTGATTTCAAACAAGCTTAAAGATATTATCCAACAAGGTTTTTAGATTTATTCAGCAAGCCCTAAATAGAGATAAAACCAATAAATGCAGCTATTCTAACCTGAGCAATTCTCCATTCAAGCAACATCCTTGAGAAAACCGACTAAAGGCAAGAAAACTGGCGCTAAATTCGATCGAGCCACGGCTAAACAGGGATAGGATCGATCACTATAATTTTCCCCCACCTGTAAGGGAAAAATCTTTTCTCCTAAAGAGATAAATACCCCGCCGGCGGCCTGTAGAATTGCCCAAACCGCAGCAATATCCCAGACTTTTGGGGTTGCTTCCACTCCTCCCAAGACAGTGCCATCGGCAACCAAAAGCAGATTATAACTAGCCACTCCTATCATCCGCACTTTGCAGGGAAAGGGTTTTTTTAATACACCTGTACTACGAGCGCAGAGATTAAACAGATGATTTTTGCTGGGAAAATCGTCGCTGGTGTGAATCGGTTGACCGTTGCAGTAGGCCCCCTCTGGACCGGTTAAACCCGTCTCACCGTACCAATAACCATAATAGGACTGTTTCAGGCAGGGGAGATAAACAAATCCGAACACGGGAGTCCCCCGGTAGAGAAGTCCTAGGGAAATGCCCCAGATGGGAATACCGCGAGTAAAATTAGTCGTGCCGTCGATTGGATCCACTACCCAAGACCATTCTTGATCCGGGAAAATATGGGTAGTTTCCTCGGTTAAGACTCCATGATCCTGGAAAGTGCGGGCAATTAATGATCGCAATTCGCCATCGGACCAACGGTCGGCAGCCGTCACTAAAGTCCCATCTGCTTTATTGGTGGCCTGTAATTTGCCAAAATCAGCTACTAGGCGATCGCCCACCTGCTCGGTAGCCTGATAACAAAAGTCTAAAACCTGACTCCAAAAAGTTTCCATAATTTTCTCGTTCGTTTTCTAGTAGAATATTAGCTTAGTGTCTAAACTTAGGTAGTCGAGATTGAGCGCGGAAGCCCACCAAGAGATCAGACTAGCTACCCGTCTAGAAGCGATACTTTACCTAAAAGGGCAGCCTGTCCCCTTAACCGAGATGGTGACATTAACCAACAGCGATCGCTTGACGGTGGAAGATGCCATGATCGAGTTAATGTCCGATTATGCTCACCGGGATAGTGCCTTGGAAGTGGTAGAAACCCCCCTCGGTTATAGTTTACAATTGCGGTCAGCTTATCAGAATTTGATCGAAGACCTGATCCCGGCCGAATTAGGCACGGGAACCCTCCGCACTTTAGCAGCGATCGCAATAAAAGAACCGATTTTGCAAGCGGATTTAATTAATTTGCGGGGCAGTACGGCCTATCAACAGGTTCAGGACTTGGTAGAACGAGGATTTGTGAGAAAACGCAAGCAAAATGAAGGTAGATCCTATTGGTTAGAAGTAACCGATAAATTTCATCAATATTTCGAGGTTGACAATCTTAGGGAACAGGGTATTCTAGAAGCTACCGATCAGGAATAAGGAGGGAGAGGGTATATTAAGGGTAAATATTTCTGATCACTGAGCTAAACTTGAAGAAGATAGGGGGGACTTCGGGCAATCAAGAAGAGCGATTTGTTAACCTAGATCCAATAACCACTACAGCGTGGAAGTTCTGATGACTTTTAATCCTGATTTTTTTCCCTGGGAAACCGAAGAACAAAATGATAACTGTCTGATGCAGTATCTCCAGCAGCAGCATCCTGAAACCCTTGAGAGAATAGCCCAATCCGTCAGTAGCGAAATTAAAGATATTATCTCGCAAAACGTCAGGGGATTGGTGGGAATGTTGCCCTCAGAGGATTTTGCGGTACAAATTACCACCGACCGCGAGAATTTGGCGAATCTTCTCGCTTCAGCGATGATGACAGGTTATTTCCTCGGTCAAGTGGAGAAGCGCCATCATTTAGAATCAATTTTGTTAGCTACAGAATCAATTAAATTGGGCAAAAAACCAAAAATAGATTAATCCTCACCCCAAAAAGATAGAGACACTTTCATCGGTGTCTCTATCAGTTTTTAACCCCCTTTGGCAAAACTCACCATCACCAAAATCGAGAGCAGGATACCGGGGACAAGTAAACCCGCTAATAATCCAAATTCAGTCAACGTCATAGGAAAATATGCCCAAAATTCCATCACTTCCCACTCTAACCCCCTCTTCCGGCCACCTCAACAAAGCTTAAGGAAAATTTAAAGCCTTTTATCGGTTTTTCTTCCTACACAAACCAAAGAGAGTCTTTTTGATGTGGGTAAGCGGTTTATAATTCTTTTTTCAGCGCCTCATATAAAGCTGAATAATCTTCCTCTGCTAATCCCATTGCTAAGGCTTTTTCCAGAAGACGCTCTACTCCTGTTAGGGGAAAAGTGGTTAAATCTAACTTCTCCGATTCCTCTAAAAAGAGATTGACATCTTTCAGTAAATGTTTAGTGGGAAAGTTAGGGTTAGCATAATTTTTCTCTAACATTCTGGTTAATTTTTTGTCAAAAGTAGGCGCATATAAGGCACTTTGACGCAGGATAGTCATGAATTTTTCTAGATCTACTCCTTGCTGGGATAAAAAAGCTAAACTCAAAGCAAAAGCACTGGTTAGAGTGGCAATTAATTGATTTAAAGCTAATTTTAATGCCGCAGCGGTTCCCACTTCCCCGATTAACATCGGTTTTTGACCAAAATGTGCTAATAAATTTGACCATTGATGGAACTGTTTCTCCGTTGCTCCCACCATAACTAAGAGAGTGCCATTTTTAGCTTCGGGAATACTTCCTAACACGGGTGCTTCTAGATATTCTCCCCCTTTAGCCACAATTTGATCTCGCAGTTGTTTACTTTCAGAAGGGGCAATGGTTCCCATCTGGATAATAGTCCGATTATTGAAGTTAGATTGCTCGTAATTTAATCCTAAAACCTCTTGGATAGCGGCGGCATTAGTTAACATTAAAATCAGACAATCTGCCTCTTGAATGACTTGTTCAGGAGAGTTAACTGTTTTGGCTCCCAACTGCTGTAAAGGTGCTAATTTTTCTAAGGTGCGATTATAGGCAATAACAGAAATTTTCTGATTTAATAATCTTTCTACCATTGGCGTTCCCATTAATCCTGTTCCCAAAAATCCAACTTTCATGACTCAATTTTCCCCTGATTTAGTGATTAGTTTTTACTTGTTTTTATGGCTGTCCAATGACGATTAGAAGACTGATAAATTTTAATATTTTTTAATCCCGACTGCTGGATTAAATCGGCGATTTCTGCTAGGGTAAAAGCGGCATGGAGAGAATCTTTAAATAGTTGCGCTTGTCGGGGAGAAAAATTAGGATCGATTTCCCTCACCATCCCCTGGATTATTTCCTCGGAATCGGGACGGAATAAATCTCTTAAAAAAATGCCACCATTGGGTTTTAAAACTCTCTTAATTTCCCGTAAAAAAGGCAGAGGATTTTCGAGATGATGGATTAAACTATTAGAAATAACTAAATCAAATTGCTCGGATTGGTAGGGAAGATTTTTTCCATCAACTTTCTCCAATTTGATCTGTTCTTGACAGTTAGCATTAAGGATATTTTTTTGACCAATTTCTAACATAGAATCGGCCAGATCAATAGCGATAATTTGCCATTGGGGACGTAGTTGACTGATCATAATCGGAATGCGTGCAGTACCAGTTCCTACATCTAAGACCCTAGCATTAATACCGGCCAATTGTACGACTTCTTTAGCAAAATTAGTATTAACTTCCGTGAAGTCCATGGCATCATATTCGATCGCTTCTTCCCGATCATCCATTACTTCTGGTTCTAAAATTCTTTCCATAGAAAAGCTATCTTTAGGGATTACAATATTGACAATACATCGGATCGGCGGTTTTTTCACCGTTGGGAAAGAGTTTTTCCTCTCGATAATCACACCTTTGACAACCGTATAGTTCCAGTTTAATTAAAGAGGTGGGAAAGTGACATAAACCACAGGGTAAACCCGATGTTCTTTCGATAATATCAAACCCCGGACAACCACAATTAGGACATAATTGATTAAGTTTCTGCACCAGATTTGCTGTCGCAGCTGCAATTGCTTTCATCCGCGTGGGATTGTGCATAGCGCGCATATCGGTTTCTAGGTGTACTTTGCCGTTTTTGTCAAGAATATCTTCAACAATTTTAACTAAATTTTTCTCGTCAGTAATTCCCTTAAAAATCTGCTCGGAGTCGAGAGAATTTTTATCAAACATCACCACTAAACCATGACTAGGAAACCCGATTTTTTCGGCAAATTCTAAAGCAGCTGCTAGATTAGTTACAGTTTGGTGAGCGTGATTAGTTTCCGTGACTATTGCTTGACCAATTATTTCTAGATTATGGACTCGATCGAGTAATAAAATCAATTCACGATTACAGGAAACTAGCGGCAAGTTGGGATAGGGATAAAAACTACCTTCACTGGCAATTCCTATCTCGTATCCCGAAAGCTCGATCGCTTCTTGTGCTTTCCTGCGAGCGGTTTCAATTTGTGTCCCGATGCGCTTAATATCCCGGGTAAAAGTGCCAAAGCGATCGGTATTAAAATTATCGGGTACAATCACCTTAAGACCTATTTCTTGCGCTAAAATCTGCGCTATTACCCGCTCTTTTCCGTGCATAGTCCCTAAAATTGCTATCCGATCTTGAAACATCTTTGTCAAGTAAAAAGGAGACAGGAGACAGGAGACAGGAGACAAATTCACCTGATAACTGATGGTGGGTTACGGCGAATACTAAATAGGTGGTAAAATATCTAAGTTATTGTCGCCTAACCCACCCTACGCTAACTTTCTGGGTTTTTTCCCTGAGCTTGTTTTAATCTTTCTGCTGCTGTTTCCATGACTTCTGCAAAGTTTTCGAGAATTTCCCCGGGATGCGCTTCGAGAATTTTTGTAGATAGGGAAATGCGATTTTTATATTCGTCAATTTCCGCGACTACCACTTGAATTGCTTGACCAACTTTAAAGAAAGTCATGGGAGAATTAAAAGAGGCTCCCGTCACCTGTTTAGCATGGAGTAATCCCGTCACTCCACCGCAATCGACAAAGACACCATAGGGTTGTAATTTAACCACAGTGCCACTTAATAACTTACCCACAGCTAATTGACTGATAGCGTTAGCGCGAGCAATTTCTCGCTGAGATAAAACTAATTTATTATTTTCTTGATCGATTTGAATAAAAGTTGCGGTTAAAAGTTGTCCGATCAGGGAATCTAAATCATTTTTTTCGATTAAATGGGAGCGAGGGATAAATCCTTTTAATCCTTCCACTTCTCCCGTCACTCCTCCCTTATTCACCCCCGTGACGCGCAGCTGCACCGACTTGCCACTTTCAGAGATTTCCCTGACATTTTCCCAAGCTTTTTGTAGTAATAATTGCCGCAGAGACAGGGTAACTTGTCCTTCCGCATCCTGTCCACGGGTAATCAGAAAATCGAATTCTGCACCTATGGGTAAAGCTTCAGCAATAGAAATAACATTTTCCAGGGAAATTTCCCTTAAAGGAATAAAAGCGGAGGATTTGCCGCCAATATCGATGTATGCTCCATCGGAGGTGTGTTGATCGACTCTCCCGCGCACGATCTGCCCTTTTTCAAATTGATAATCGTATTGATCAAGAGCTTTGGCAAAATCGTCCATGGAAAAGGCTGGGTTCGGTGTCATGATAAATAGAATGGTTACAAATGTGATTTCGAACTGCTTCCAGTGTAAGCTGAAGCTTAAGGAGTCAGACCATTAAGATTTAAGAAGGCTAAATAACTCTAGCACATGATTCCAGGCAGATTTGGCCGCCTTAGCATTATAACTAGCCCTTTGGTCGCAGAAAAAGCCATGGTCGGCGTTTTCATAGCGGAAAACTCGATGGGGGATTTGATAACGGGTTAATGCGTTTTCTATCTCATCCACTTGCTTTTGAGGAATACTGGTATCCAACACCCCGAAAAATGCGTAGATTGTCCCTTTGATTTGGGGAGTCACCTTCACTGTCCCTTGACCACCCCCAGGGGTTCCCGTGGTGATTCCCGCACCGTAAAAAGAGGCACTAACTTTGATATCCTCTAGAGTGGAGACAAGATAAACCACATGACCACCAAAACAAAAACCGATCGTGCCGACACCGGTTTTTTGCACCTGTGGCAAACTATAAAGATAATCGATGGTGGCTTGGATATCGCTGATTAATTCGGCTGCTTTGGTTTGTTCCTTGTACTGACGACCGATTTCGATATCTGCCATACTGTACCCCGTTTCAAAACCAGGAGCAAATCGCTGATAAATGGCAGGAGCGATCACTATATAGCCTTCTTGGGCAATTCTGCGGGTGACATCTCGAATATGGTCATTTACGCCGAATATTTCCTGAATCACGATAATTGCTGGATAAATTCCCACTCGATCGGGAATGGCTAAATAGGCATCTATGTCAATATCTTTGTTAGAAATCGTAACAGTTTGCGTATTAATAGTCATAATTTTCTCGGTGAAAAGGATGTTGGTTTTCTAGTAAAAAGTCAAATCTTGCTCAAATTAAAACAAACTTTGCCAAGGCCGCAGCCACCCCATTTAAGTCTACACTGGGGGCAACCCAATCGGCTTGATCCTTAACGGCTTGGGGAGCATTACCCATGGCAACACCGACACCCGCATAGGTGAGCATAGAAACATCATTAAAATTATCACCGATCGCCATAACGTTTTTTGGTTGTAATCCTAGGATATCTTCGGCCAAAAATTGGGTGGCGCTTCCCTTGGTAGCCTCAACGTGGGTAACTTCAAAAAAAGTCGGACTCGATTGGGTAAAGTATAAATCTTGATTTTGATAGCGTTGCTGTAAATGCTGCCAAATCTCGGCGATAAATTGCTTATCTTCCCCCATGGCCAGGATTTTAGTGGTTTTGTGGGCGACTTTGCGTAAATCCCCCACTGCTTCGGCAATAATACCCGATCGCTGGCGATAGAATTCCGTTTCCGCGTTTAATTGCCGCACATAAAGCACATCGTCCATATAAAAATTAAGGGAGATTTTCTCCTTCCATTGGGGTTGTTCGAGATAATCCAAAAGATCGATCGCCAAGTCGGGGGAAATAGGGGTATGTCGATGGTGAACTTGGGAAACAGGATCTTGAATCCAAGCGCCATTGTAAGCAATTATAGGTAAAGTGGATTTAAGGCGTTGATGAAAGCGTAAAGCCGAGCGGTACATCCTACCAGTGCCAATAGCGACTGAAATCCCCTTTTTTTGGACGGCTGAGACAGCTTGCACCACGGCCGGATCAACCTGATTGTTATCCCCGGCGATCGTTCCATCCACATCGACAACGATTAAGCGAATATCCACAGTCTTTTCCCATTCAACGGTAACAGTTAATAGTTTGCCACTTCCCCCATCAAAAAGGGTAAATCTTGGTATTCAGCCAAGGCATTGTTAAAACCCGATGGCTCTGGATGGGTAAGATAGGGATAGAGAATTCCCCAAATAACCATCGAGATAGTCGATCTGGCTAGAATTAAACTAGCCAGATCGAGACAGAGCTTAATTCTTTCAGCTAGGGGCATTTTAGCCCGCAATTCCGCCCCCGATTGGGGACGATGGATAATCAGGGAGGCCACCGCACCGATCGCCGTCCCTGTACCGATAATGATGAGGGTGCGTCGCTGCAAATTCCTGACTCCTAAGCTGGATAGATGCGAATACGGCGATTCGGTTCCTCTCCGAAGCTATCGGATTGGAGACGGTAATGTTCCACTAATTCGTGCTGCATTTTCCGCACTTTCGCCGAGCGGGGCAGTAACTCCACCGGTTGGCCGGTAGGAATAACGATTTGTTCCACCGCTAACCGGGCCTCCTCCAAAGCTTCGATCTCGTCATCACTACCGCTGCGGGCAAATAAACGCAGATCCGCACCTTCCTGATTCATCGGGTCATCAATGCCCAAAATCCGCTTTAAACCGCGAGAAATTTGGGGCAGGGTATTGGATTTGATGCCGTGGATGGGAATTTGTCTTACTTTGGCAATTTGCCGCAATTTTGACTGATTTTTAACGTGGGAACGCAGGGCCAGCACCGCGTCGGCCTCCTGTAAATCTTTGGTCAAAACGATCGGCAAATCTAGGGCCTGTACTACCTGCTCGATCGGAGCGCGACTGACTCCGTAGGGATAGACATAAACCGGCCAATCTTCGCCATTGGGACCGGGGACGCGGACTTTTTCCGTTTCCGGTTCCTCCTGTAGCCAAGATTGTTCGAGGAGGCGATCAAAATCGTTTTCCCGGTTGAGAGGGCCCGCAGGGAAACGGGCCACGGGGGTCATCCGGCCATCGGCCCGCCATCCCTTGGGTTTATCCATTTCTGGCAGATAATTGCCGCGCAAAGGGGTGAGGTTTTCCGGTTTTGGTTCTTCCTGAGCGACCTGTATTTTTCCCTCCTCATCTACCCAACGGATTTGGGCAATTGCTTCCCGTCCCCGCAGCAGTTGGTCGATAGTGGTGGATACGTCCTCGTGGATGACCCAGCGCTGACGTTCCAACATTTCGATGGCAATATCAAAGGTGGGGGGTGCTTTGCGTTCTAAAACGGTCTTCTGAGAACCCCGGCGGCGTGCTTCTTCGTCTCCGAGAGTTACTGCCTGAATTCCCCCGACTAAATCCGATAAAGTCGGGTTTTTAATTAAATTTTCCAATTGATTGCCGTGGGCCGTTCCCACTAACTGCACCCCGCGTTCGGCGATCGTGCGAGCAGCCAGAGCTTCTAATTCCGTACCGATCTCATCAATCACGATTACCTCTGGCATATGGTTTTCCACTGCTTCGATCATGACCTGATGCTGCAATTCCGGACGGGACACCTGCATCCGACGAGCGCGACCGATGGCCGGATGGGGAATATCTCCATCTCCGGCGATTTCGTTGGAGGTGTCGATAATTACTACCCGTTTGTTAAGATCGTCGGCTAAAACTCGGGCTATTTCCCGGAGAGCGGTGGTTTTTCCTACCCCCGGACGACCGAGCAGCAGCAGGGATTTTCCTGTTTCCACTAGGTCGTTAATCAGGGTGATCGTACCAAAAACAGCCCGACCGATACGACAGGTTAAACCGATAATTTCCCCGTCTCGATTGCGAATGGCACTGATCCGGTGCAGGGTGCGTTCAATCCCAGCGCGATTATCGCCGCTAAAACTGCCCACCCTGGCGATCGAATACTGGATTTCTTCTTTTGAGATCGGTTCGTCTCCCAGATCGATCGCCCCATCGGGAAAACGCGCTTCTGGTATGCGTCCCAAATCCATAACTACTTCGATTAGTTGATGCTGCCGCGGGTGTTCCTCGATTTTGCCGCGAATCCGAGCCGGTAGAATTGCCAAGAGTTTGTTTAAATCGTCGGTCACTGGCATCCGAGAGGAGGGTAGGGTTTCTGGCATTAATAGTAAAGGGTTTTGGCGATAATTGGCCGTTTTTATTTCCAAGATTTTCTTGGGGTCTAACACATTTATGGGTTAGTTGTCAATTAAAAAAATATTATAGTTTTTTGACCAAGGCTAGGCTTTTAATTGAGCAACCACCATAGAAGCGGCTTTAAGGGCTTCTTTGTAGGCTTGGGGGTCATTTTCAAGGTTAAGCTGGTCTAAATGCTCTAAAATTGGCAAAATCAATGAACGGGCGTAACTTCCATAGGCAATACCAGCGATTTTTTTTCTCAGTCCCAGTTGCTGTAATTTGGTCACGGTGTGGTCATTGGTTCCCCCGGCTAACTGCACAAATCCGGCTAGATTGCTGGAAAGGACTTTTTTGGCCATATTAATGGCCGGGTGGGTGGTCCCTTTGCCGATATCGCCGCTCATCGGTCGGCCGTCCGTCTGCCAAATCAGAGGACAGCTTAGGGGTGAAATGGTTTCTCGCAGATAGTGGAGGTGATCAATGATATATTCATCATCTTGGCAACTTATGGCCAGGATTTTTAGGTTTTTAGTTAAAGGTGCGATCGCTTGCCAGAGTCGAGCAAATGCCTCTCCATGACCGACTTGGGTATGAATTTCGATCGCATCTACTCCCATTTCGATAATTAAGGGGATAATTTCTGCGGGTTGACAGACACGGGATCTTGTCTCGATTATCTGCGGGGGACAAACGGGTAAACAGCGACCGCAACCATAACAGCGCTGTTCAATCACTCCCCCCCCATCAATAGCATAAGCGGGACAGATTTTTTCGCAGGGACGGGGACAATCGACCGGACAGAGTTGCGGGTTAAAGACAGCTTTGCGAAAGTGGGGATCTTCACCGTCATTGAGACTGACCATTAACCAAGGTCGTCGATTTGGGGAGAATCCGGCGATTTTTTCCGCCGTTTCGATGCCTTCCTTGGCCGCAAGGATCACGGCTCGATCGGCAGCCACATCAATACAATCGGCCCCGGCGATAGTATAGGCCAAGGCGAGGTTGCGAATCGTGGGCAAATCTTGGTAACTAGCTCCACAGATGAGCTTGAACCAGTGACCCGCAACTAGGGACTGTAAGGGAGAGGGGTTTTTATCTAGCACTTTTTTATCCTATCGCGCCCAGCCCCTAAATGTCAGCCTTGTGCTGCTCTGATTCTGACTAAAGAATGATTATTAATTCTTTTTGGACGCACTAAGTCAGAAACGGTAAGTAAAACCGATTTATTCAACAACTTCATTGTTTTGTTAGCAGCAAGTCAGCGAAGGGCGGTCGTCTTCCTTTATATTCTTGATGTATAATGATAGTTATATAATGTCAACAGTATTTTTAGATGATTTTTGAGATATAATGACGGATAGGGAACTAGGACAGCGTATGCAGAAATTACGAGAAAACGCTGGGTTAACTCAAAGAAAACTAGCGGAACGGTTAGGTGTGACAGTGCAAACCGTAAGCAATTGGGAAACAGGCTACAGGGAACCGAGAATGAACCCATCTCAAACATTAAAGCTATGTCAATCCCTTAACTGCTCACTTGCACAACTAGCTGGAGCGATCGCACCATGCCAAGACAACTGACATATTTAGGTATCCCCAATCTCACCAGCGATCGCAATTAAAAAATGGCTAACGAAACCGTTACTTATTCCCTAGAAGCTGTTCTGACAAGGATCGAGGGGAAAATAGACTCCCTACAAAGAGATGTCAATCAAAAATTCGACAAAATCGATGAACGGTTAACCAAAGTAGAAATAGGACAATCGGAGATCAGAGGGGACATTAAAGCTTTAGATGAGCGACTAACTACGGAAATTAAAGGACTAACGACACGGGTTGCTTATCAGGAATTTACCAACCGGGGAATTTTTATCGCCCTAGTTGTCGCCATTTTAGGAGGGGCTGCTAAACTTTTTGGTTTTTTTCCCAATCCCTGACAGCGATCGCCATCGGTTAGGCCGAGGTTGACACTAAAGACTTAATGTAAATTCTAAAATCCAGTTGATTCTTTTTGGACGAATGCCATCGGCCTCTACATTGAACTATAAACCCAAACGCTGCTTTTGACGGGCTTTATAGGAAGCTAACAGCCAGATAGAGCCAGAAATCAAAGAAGGAGCAAGGACGAAAAAAGTGGCCATGGTTACGGGATGTTCCCGGGCCCACACCCAATAGATCATCACGGCAAAGATCAAGCCACAGTAAGCTAGTCCGAGAAAGGGAATGCCAATGACTAAAATGGCGAATCGAGTATCTTTATCCATAAAATATCGTGATGGCAGCGAAAATTTGGCTGATGGGTTCCGCTTGTCCCTATCTTTACTTATAATCTTCCTTCTGGGATTGCTTGGGGAAAAATAAGGTATTTTTTAGAATTAGGCGCTGATTATTGGGAGGCCTTCCTTGCCGAAAGAAAGATTAGATTTATTATTGGTAGCCAAAAATCTCTGTGATTCCCGTCAACAGGCACAGCGATTAATTCGCGCTGGAGAGGTGAAAGTCAATCACCAAATCATCGATAAACCGGCCACAGAAATCGATCGGTCAGCGGCGATCGAGGTCAAGCAGAAACTGCCCTATTTGTCAAGGGGGGGCGAAAAATTAGCCAAGGCCTTAGAATTGTTTGCCATCGATGTCAGCGATCGCATTTGTTTAGATGGAGGCATTTCCACGGGGGGATTTACCGATTGTCTCTTGCAAAAAGGAGCAAAACGGGTTTATGGGGTCGATGTGGGTTATGGACAAGTGGCCTGGAGTTTACGGCAGGATCAACGAGTTATTTTACTAGAAAGAACTAATTTTCGCTATTTAACCCCAGAAAAGTTATACGGACAGGAAAAACCCGCCGATTTAGCAGTTATGGATCTGTCCTTTATTTCCCTGACCAAAGTTTTACCGACCCTGTGGACGCTATTAAATCCACCGCGAGAGGCGATTTTATTGGTCAAACCCCAATTCGAGGTGGGACGGGAAAAAGTCGGCAAAAAAGGGGTAGTTCGCGACCACCAAGACCAAGCAGGGGCAATTTTTCAGGTTTTACAGGCCGCCGCAGTCTTAGGATGGTTCTATCGGGGTTTAACTTGGTCTCCCATTACCGGACCTGCGGGTAATGTGGAGTATCTTCTCTGGTTATCCACCGATATCGGCCAAGTTAGTCCCAGTTTAGCCGCGATCGCAGAAATCACCCAAGCAGCGATCGAACAGTTTTAACCCCAGTGTTTTGTCAAGGCAGTGGGGAGATTTTCAGAAAAACCCTTGACAAATGGCGAGACTTGCTTTATACTTTATGTATAATGGGAATCCGTTTGCCCATATATATAGGGTTTTTGAGGGAAGATAAGAGAGAAAAAAATAGACTCAAAAATCGGGTTGGGTAGGAAGAGGACAAAGGTATGAAGAGGGAAATTTTCCCTCCCCGACAAGCATTAAACAAAGCATTTCTGAGAGTCAAACCGAATCTTTGTCAGGTAGAGAAGTTTCAAGTATTCTTACATACAAAAACGATGATCGGGCAGTTCAATCTATTGGAAAATGGGAGAGATAACCCGAAAAATTCTTGTTAAATCATGTTAAGTCCCGTAGAGACGATTAAAATTCTCGAAAATCATCCTGATCGCACTTTTCCAGCTGGTGAAGTTATTTTTGCCGATGGCACGGAGGGCGATTTAATGTACGGTATTCTTAGTGGAGAGGTGGAGATGTATATCAAGGGGCAATTGATAGAAACTCTACAAAAAGGGGACGTATTCGGAGCAGGAGCGCTCCTGCATGGGGATAAACTGCGAGAATCCACAGCTATTGCCAAAACTGATTGTAAATTAGCCTATCTCAATCAACCGCAGTTTTTATTTGCCGTGCAGGAAACCCCCATGTTTGCGATCGAAGTATTAAGAAGTTATTCCGATCGCTTTCGCAAGTTGAAAAAAATCTTCACCGGTGAAGCATAGAGGAGCAAAGGAAAGCCATACCCCGAAAACTATTGACCGAAAATCTCACCGATAGTTAAACGGGAACCATTGACCAAATCCCCACCAGAACGCGGAGGTTTTCCCGATAATTGCACTTCTTTTAATAATAATAAACCCGCTCCCGTCTGCACCACCGGCCCGAAATTTTTCCAGAGAGCCACGATCGATCCCACTTCTCCGCTTAGATGAGAAAGGTCTTTTGTCTGTAATTCTCGAGGCAGTTGCTCCGGATCGTCTAGGGGAATAGTGGCCATCACTTTAAAGGGTTGTCCCCGGAAAGTGGTCAGCGCATGAGGATAAAAACCCCGGACTCGATCGTGAATTGTCCGGCCTGAATCTTGCCAGTGGATTAGATAGTCAGATTTTTGAATTAAAGGGGCATAGGTGGCATCATCGTTATTTTGAGGAATTGGGGTAATTTCTGCTTGATCGAGCTTAGAGAGGGTTTCTAGGAGCAAATCCGCCCCCATTTGGCCTAGGGTTGCTCCCACCTGTTCGGCATTGTCAAAAAGAGCGATCGGGGTGTAGGCTTTCAGTAGCATCGGTCCGGTGTCCATGCCCGCATCCATTAACATGGTGGTAATGCCGGTTTCTTTTTCTCCCCTAGCGATGCACCACTGCACGGGGGCTGCTCCCCGATATTTCGGTAAAATTGAGCCATGAACGTTAATACAGCCTAATCTCGGCATCTCTAGAATTTCTGGGGAGAGGATTTGTCCGTAGGCAACTACTACAAAGGCATCCGCTCGCGATTGTCTGAGAAAATCTAAGGTTTTAGCATTTTTTTTCACACTTTTAGGCTGTAAAACTGGTATTTGCTGTTCTATGGCTATTTGTTTCACCGGTGAGGGGATTAATTGATTACCCCTTCCCCGGCGCTTGTCCGGTTGGGTAACGACGGCAATTATTTCTATATCGGGATTGGCTAATAATTTTTTGAGGGTGGGGACGGCAAAAGTCGGGGTTCCGAAAAAAACAATACGCATGGGAGAGGGGGGATTTTTCAGTTATCAGTGTGCAGTAATCATTAACGACTAACTATGCCAGACCATTGGATTTTTTTGGCTTTTTCCCGACGATAGGAGAAAAAATGCTCCTCTTGTTGATAGGTACAAAAAGGAGCGATCGCAATTTGTTGATCTCTAATTCCTAACTGTTGTAGTTGATGATAAATCACCCTTCGCACGTCCAAGCGAACTTTTCCTTTTTCCTCGTCAGCAAATAAGGGGGAAGGGGAGAGGTTAAATAAATTCGCCAGAATTTGGTCGGGATTGGTTTCTTGAGGAAATAAACTTAAACCCACTTCTGCGGCAACTTCTCTATCTACTTGATACACTTCCCCGGCAATTGCCGGCCCCAGGGCCAACACTAAGTTATCTAAACAACTACCGGAGTTTAATAACTGCTTAACTGCTTTGACAACTATTCCCTTAGCTGTCCCTCTCCATCCAGAATGAATCGCCACCCCAACACCGCTAGAGCGATCGCCTATTAGTACAGGCGTACAATCAGCACTGGCCACCCAAATCCCTTGACCGGAAGCATCGGTAATAATTCCATCCGCTTCGGCTATTTCTGGGTTAGTAATCCCTTGGGGATTTAATAGGCGATCGCCATGTACCTGTTTGACCCGATAAACTGGTACATTTGCCCCTAGAGCAGCCGTAAAAGCTTCCGGGGTTTGGGGGTAATAATGACGGGTAAAAAAGCCGTGGGACCAGTCCTCTAAGAGATTACAGGTAAGATAGGGCAATCCTTGCCATGTTTGCCATTGCCACAGAGAAGTCTCGGTTAATCGGACATCGATCGCTACATTGGTCACAGTCTAAGCCTCTCTGGCTGCAATAATACCTTATTCTTTCCTATCCTAGTTCTGAGCTTGGCAAACGGCAACCGGAAAATTATTACCCAAACCCTTGACAAATGGCGAGACTTGTTTTAGACTTTTTATATAATGGAAATCCGTGCGCCCATATATATAGGGTTTTTGAGGGAAGATAAGAGAGAAAAAAATAGCCTCAAGAATCGGGTTGGGTAGGAAGAGGATAAAGGTATAAAGACGGAAAATTTCTCTGCCCCTCAGTACAATGAGTCTCAATGTATGCTAGGGCTGAATCAATCTGTCTATCATTAAGACCAAGTTTTTCACGAATCAGCTTGGGGGGATACTGAGCCTGTAGGTAATCCATAACATCATAAAGGGTAATTCGCGTACCGGCGATTGTCAATCCACGCTCTGTACGAATAATAGCTGATTGCCCGTTGGATACCAGAACCATACTCATAACCTTCTAGAATTTCATTCTATAGCTTATTTTACCGCAAATTCAGTATAGGGTCGAATATGTTCGGGTTTAAAGGCAAGGACAATTTGCTCTTTAGGAATACCGGCGGCTAATAAATCAGTGGCAATACCGTCTTCGGTTCCGTCTCGTTGTATCCAGATTTTACCATTAATAATTTGTAAATGCAGTAAACAGCCATGTACTCTTTCTCGGTTATCCCAACCTTCTAAGAGAATTAGATAGTTATCAGAGTCTTTGTCAATAATGAGGAGGCGGTTTACCTCTCCAGTAGCATAGCGCAAGTTTGCATAATAACGGAGAGATTCAATAATAATTTTTCTCATTTTTTCTAAACTATCCATCTTAAAATAACCTCCTCAATTTCGTCAAAAATTAATAATTTTAATCGTTTATTGTCTAATAAAACTTGACCAATAGGATCTTCAAAAATATCGGCAAAAGCTTGTTGATGAATTGCTAAATATAAAGTTCTTTCAGATTTTAACTTTGTCAATAAATCATAGTATAAAATATATTGTCCTAATGCTTTTTCTAAGTCGTCGATAGATGATTTGCCAACAAAACTTTTAATTTCAATGGCAATTTTTTGATTGTCTTTTTCGGCGGCAATAATTTTTTCTGCTCCCAAGTCAATATATAAATCTCTTTTTCCCCAGCGAATAATTAGGGGGTCATGGGTAATTGTCCAGCCATCTTTGTCTAAGGCAGTTCTCACGGTATCATGATAAATATCTTTTGCTGGCATTTTTATTATAACTGATGATTATTAGAGATGCAGCGATTTTGGTACTGTTGAAGAATCGGTGATTCGTCTTTTTCATCTCGTTCCCAGTTTCTACCTGAAGCATACATTAAAGCAGAGCCTTGGTACAAGCAAGTTAAATTGATTTTATTTATCCATTTTTGCCTTGAGAAATTCTTCTAATTTCTTCATGTCTTCTTGACTAGGAGTAAGGGTAAATCTAGTTACACCTGATTCAGTTCGCATTCTATCCATATAAATTCTTAAGGCTTCATCATCTTCTCGATGGGAGAGGACATATTTTCTTAATTCTGGGCGAGACATTTGGTAAAAATCAGGTTGATGATTCATCTTCAAACTCCACATTAGTGAGCAAGATGCTCACATTACTATTTTCATCATACCGAAATAGATAAATATCGGTATAGAAGTTAGACAGGGTTTGACACATTCTAATGCAAGTAAACATCTGTTCGGGAGTGGGTATCATTATTGATGGCTTTTTCCTCCAATTTACGAGTTTATACTTGTAATAAGTATAGCATAATACTGGATTGAAACAGCGGCACAAGCATAACAGTTAAGTACCTAAGCAAAATTAATTACACATATCTAACCACCTCTTGCCTCTTGCCTTTTGCCTTTTGCCTATCTTCACTAGGAAATTTATTTTGCACGACTACTTAACAGTTAACTGTTAACTGTTAACTGAATAAACCGTCCTCGACGACGCAACTACCCGCAGCCCGATGTTGTAGGTCCTGCTGACGGGGTAGTTGCGGTGGCGGGTGGCAGAACGGCAGTGTTGCGGGTTGTAGCTCCACGAACCACCGCGCAGCAGCCGATAATTATTCTCGTTCTCACTCAGCCAGGCACTGCCATCATCAGGCGCACCCTCATAACTATCATGCCAGTGGTCTGCACACCATTCCCAAACATTCCCGTGCATATCGTAGAGTCCATAACTATTCGCCGCTTGAAACCTTCCTACGGGAGTCGTCCTTCCACGAGCGGTTTCTGCATAATTCGCCAAAGCTGGGTCAATTTTCTGCCCAAAATGATAGGGAGGATAGGCCGGATTTTGGATTTTGGATTTTAGATTTTGAATTGATTCTTCACTGATAACTGACCTACAGGCGTATTCCCACTCTGCTTCACTGGGTAAGCGGTATTGATAGCCTTGGCCTTTTTCCAGAGACCAGCGCGATAGCCTCTGGCAGAATTCTACCGCCTCATACCAAGTGATAGATTCCACAGGTCGGCGAAGGTCGCCTTTAAATTGTGAGGGATCTGGATTGAGATCTAGTTCAACTTTGGGGAAAGAAGAAGCCACCACCCACCAGTAGGACTGAGTTATTGCATCCCTACTGATGAGGAAGGTAGAAATCTTGACCTTATGTGGCTGGCGTTCATTTGGATATGCTCCTTCTTCTCCTTCACGAGAACCCATCCAAAATTCACCACCGGGAATTTCCAACATTTCTAGGTTTATTCCACTTTCTAACTCTTCGATTACTGTGGTTGGCAGGTCGTTTTCTGCGATGATTGAGAGGGCAATATTTCCTTGCTTATTAACCTCTGCTGTCCAGATAGGAACCTCCTCTCCCCACTGCTTCAGCAACCAGGAAGCTGACAGCCTTATCTGTGGTTTTTCCTTCTCATTTTCGAGTAAATTTCTCAACTTTTCTCGGTTTAAAAATGATTTATTGGCTGCTTCCTTTTCTAATGTCTCTCGCTCTAAATTATCAATGTCTGAACTGCGGAGGTAATTATATAATTCTTGCTGGCTACTAGCTTCGAGAAACTCTTTAGCCAATTGCGTAGTCTCCACAGTGTCTTGATATTCTTGCAGAATTTTCTCTGCATCTGCTAACTTGTCACCCGACCACAAATAATACTGAGATTTGTTATTTTTTTGCCAGTCTTTGGCATCTTTATCCACCTGTTTGGCTAATTCTCTTCCCTGTCGATTTTCGTTTCGCCACTGATTCAGTTTGTCCCATTTTTCAATTAAAGCTTCATGGACCAAATCTACCCAAGCTTCTTCTTCTCGTTCACTTTTTCCCGTCACTAAAAGGCGACCTTTTACTAATCCTTGTTTTCCTTCAATTAGTTCTGTTAAGATTTCTTGTCCTTCTTGATTATCTCCAGCTAGAGACAAGATAAAGGCTTTCGGTTGACGCAATCTGGTATCTTTTTCCCCATCTCCTATTTGCAGAAGATTCAAGAAAATTCGCTTAATTAAAGCTTTTTCTGCTTCCGTTCGCTCCTGCTGCGGTGAGTCTTTTTCATAATCCTTGTATTGATAGACTTTATCAGCTTGACAATTTAACGCTCCTACTATCCCACCTATCGCCTCATAAGTATCTAAAGTCAGCCGATGGTTTGCTTCATCTCGTTTCTGCCAAAGCTGGGTTAAAGCAAACTCTAATAATGGTAAAAATCCTGGTTCTTGTTTAATATCTTCAAGGATTTTATTGAGCAATTCTTTCTTAACTTCATAGCCTTGCAGTTTGGCTGGTTCCGTGATAGCTTCTAGCAAATCTAATCCCCTTAGATCTGGCAGGTATTCGGCGTTATTTTGAATCAGTTGTCGCAGCCCATCGTAACGCAAACAGGGTTCAATGAAATCCGCCCTCATGGTAGCAACAACTGCTAGGGGAGAGTCTGGAATTGTGGCAACTTGAGTAATCAATTCAATAAAGCGATCGCGCTGTTCCGCTAGAGCAAAAGTGAATAATTCCTCAAATTGATCCACCACCAGCAAGAATTTGTGTTCGCGGGGAAAAAGTTCTAATAGCGGTTTTAAGCCTTCCCTGTCTTGATTATTGATACATTGATCCAGCAATTTTTCGCGATCTGGAAAATAGGATAACAGTAGGCTTTCTAACTTTGACAACGGCTTAAATCCAGGCTTGATCGGTTCGAGAATTTGCCATCCTAATTCTTCCAACCAGGGCATCAATCCCGCCAGAACTACCGAAGATTTACCACTTCCAGAAACACCAATCAGAGGGACAAAATTTAGCCGATCTAGCTTAGATTTGATGTCTTCTACCACTCGCTTGCGTCCGAAGAAGAAATCACGTTCTTTCTTAGTAAACGCCAGCAATCCTTGATAGGGACAGCGCAATTTTCCATTCTCATCTAGTAACGGGTTCACTTCTTTAACTTGAGGTTGCGCCCCATATTTGACCAGAATTAGCGATCGCCCAACTCCCATGCGAATCGGTTCTTGACCCTTCCCTCGCAATTCCCGCGAAACGAAATCAAACAGGCGATCGGCACTAATTTCTCCCGTTTTTGGGTCCGCCTGTTGTGGGGACAGTCCTTCGAGTAAGGCGGCGGTGAACAAACTGTATTCCTCATCTTCCCAAGCCACCTGTTCTGACCGACAGGCGGTGATTAGGAAGTAATCTTGCTTGTCATTAAATGCTGAGAGGCTAGGTTCTAGCAAAATGCGATCTAGTTCCCGATTTTCGGGCAATAACGCCCCCGCATGGCAACAGTCTAGCATTACCACCAGATTACTCAAACTAGAACGCCGTAATAAAGGATTGAGTTCTCGGTCTAAAGAAATGGCATTTTTGCCGTCGGGTTGGCTATCGGAGGTGGCGAGATAGGCTTCCCCGTCACCGATGCGATTGATCAGGCGAAACCCGTGTCCTGAAAAGTAGATCAAGACTTCTTGATTTTTGGTCTGCTCTCCCGATAAAATTTGCTGTAAGGCCTGCAAGACTTCATTCCCCGTCACCTTTCCTGAAACAACTTCGAAGCGTTTTTCTGCGGCAATCCAGCGATTGGGTAGGCGTTCTACATTCTCAAATGTCTTGGTATTCTCCAAGAATTGAGCAACAGCTTCCGCATCTTTGGCGGGTTTACTCAAAGATGGCAGGAAATTTCGGTCATCGTAATCGTTAATGCCGATGACAAGGGCGTAGCGAGCCATAGACAGTCAGCAAGGGATAGAAATGTTTTTTATGTTAGGTTATTTTTTGATAAACTGCAAGGAAAGCATAGGCCCTCTCTTAGATAATCTTTTCTTATCATCACAAGTACGGGAGAGCCAAGAAATAGTTAAGAAAAAAGTTAATTTTCAATTTTTGCATTATTTATGACTCGACTAACTCCGATCCAAATTGACGAAAACACTCTAATTTATATAGAGTCCACCGATGACCTGGAAATTCCGACCGAGACATTAAAAACGGAGGGAAGAGTTGCTAAAGGGGTAATTAATGTACCAGATAAACAGCAAATTTTACAGAATTTTCAGACAATTGAAGATACAATTCGTACTTACACTACTTACACTTTAAACGCTTTTCGCAATTTAGCCATTGCCAACATTGAGGAAGTCACTTTACAATTTGGTGTGGAAATCGGCGGTGAGGTAGGAATCCCTTATATTACTAAAGGAACCGCTAAAAGTAATTTAAATATTACGGTTAAGTGTACCTTTCCTAAGCCGCCGAACTCGTCTGATTGATGGTTCAATCTTTAACGTTTTCTGGTTTTTCCATATATTCCCAAAATAAGAGAGCCAAATAATCTTGATTAAGGTCTCTGGTCTTGATTTTGGGGATAACTGGGGAATAGATCCCTGGGGAAATCCTCGGCACTTAAACAGGTTTGTAAAGCTTGGGAGGGATTATTTTTGTCCACATCACGACTGACAGCGATAACGCATTGGGAAAAGCGCCCGGGTAATAAACTTTGACGACAGGAATCTAAAACCTGTCTAGAAATCCCTAATTTATCAGGTTCCTTGGCTGTTTCCGTTTGTTTGAGGGAATTAGCGGCAAACAAGGGGGCAGCGCGATGGATATCGACCACACAATTACCTAGGTCGATGGGACGACGCACTTGAAAACAAGCTTGCAGAGCCAGATTACCATCGATCGGGGTTTTGGATTTAATCATTACCACACAGCGGGATAATTCTTTAGGAATTAATGCTTCTGAACAAGCGGTGGCGGCATCTTGGGGACTCACCCCCGTGCGGACAATCTGACTGATACAGGCACTGAATTGATTATTGTTGCCAAATGCGATCGCTGCTCGGTTTATTTCTACTAAGCCAAGGGAAATAGTAGCGATCGCGCTCCAACTAGCAATTTTTTTAATATGGTTTTTCATTGTTTGCTCACACCCAAGATTTTAAGGCTAACTGGCCTTGATCTTAACAGATTCACGAGGAACAGGAAACAGGGAGATGGGGGAAAGGAGAAGGGAGAAGGGAGAAAAAAGGCTGACTACTGGCTCCTGACTACTGACTACTGGCTCCTGACTACTGGCTCCTGACTCCTAAAACCCAAGGGCCAAAATTAGTATTCTGGTACAGTGGAATCGACTTCACGACTCCAGGCGCTGATACCACCTTTGACGTTAATTCCTTCGATACCTGCGTCTTTGAGGATAGCGAGGGCTTTAGCGGAACGTCCCCCCATCTTACAATGGGCGATAAGACGATAACCGTTGACTAATTCCTTAATTTTGGGAATTGCCGCACCATTTTCGATATCGGGTAGGGGAATTAGCACCGAGTTGGGGATATTAGCGATTTGGTACTCGTTGGGATTACGCACATCGATGAGAATGTAATCATTGGCATTGCTGTCAATTAGTGCTTTTAACTCTACTACGGTCATTTCTGTCATTTTTTGCTGTTCTGCTGCTTCTTGTGCTTTTGCTTGCGGAATACCGCAGAATTGTTCGTAATCAATTAGTTTTTCAATGACGGGACGGATAGGATTCGGACGCAATTTTAACTCGCGGAATTTCATTTCCCAAGCATTGTAAAGCAGTAAACGACCACTGAGGGTATCCGGAGCGCCGAGGATAATTTTAATGGCTTCTGTGGCTTGAATTGTGCCGATTACTCCGGGTAAAACCCCTAAAACGCCGCCTTCGGCACAGGAGGGAACCATCCCCGGTGGTGGCGGTTCGGGATAGAGATCGCGGTAGTTGGGACCGCCTTGGTAGTTAAAAACGGTTGCCTGTCCTTCAAAGCGGAAAATTGAGCCATAGACGTTGGGTTTGTCGAGAAGAACACAAGCATCATTAGTCAGATAACGGGTGGGGAAATTATCGGTCCCGTCGATAACTACATCATAGGGGGCTAAAATGTCAAGGGCATTTTCGGAACTTATGCGGGTTTCGTACAAATCCACCTGACAATAGGGGTTAATTTCTAGAATTCTGTCCTTAGCGGAAACAATTTTCGGTTTACCTACCCAAGAAGTGCCGTGAATAATTTGACGTTGCAGATTGGAACTATCGACGATATCGAAGTCAACAATACCGATTCTACCGATGCCAGCCGCCGCTAGATAGAGTAAAAGCGGGGAACCGAGTCCCCCGGTGCCGATGCAGAGAACACTGGCGGCTTTTAGTTTTTTTTGACCTTCTAAGCCCACTTCGGGCAGAATAATGTGTCGAGAGTAGCGTTGAACCTCCTCTTTGGAAAGTTCGATCGCCGCGAGATTAGGATTTAGCATAGATTGGGTAAATAGTGAAACCTGACTCGATTCGGGCAAGAATTTCGTCTCAGCACGATTTAGAGACAAAAATCAGGAAGACTCGATCGCTTCCTGTTTTTTCAATTCTTTCTATGATTTTGACATCCTCGCCGCCCTAAAAGTGCGGCGATTCCTAAACCTCACGATCTAGGTTTCTGCTTCCACCACCGTCGCATACCACAGTTAAAAAACCATGTACTGTCTTACACAGAGTCCACAGACTTTCGCCCCATTTCAGAAGCCCGATTCCGTGTGTCCCACGGTACGTTGACCGCCTATAGCTTCTTGTACT